>JAJDAB010000311.1 GCA_029262095.1 Candidatus Hydrogenedentota bacterium | reverse complement strand
GCGGTGGCGACAACTTTCGGCGCATGGCTAACAGAACGTCACTTGCCTATGGGTTGCATCAGGCGGCGCGGCGCGAAGAATCGCTCGTCGTGTTTCGTGAGGCGGAAACCATGCAGGAGGCGCTGCAACCCGAGAGTCCGCTGCTCTACTCACTGCAGGGTTTTCAAAACTGCGATCTGTTGTTGGATGTCGCGGTATCTCCGCCGTCATCAGGAAGCAACTCCCGTGGCGGAGTGCCGGACACTTTCGCGCTGTCGCCTGCCGATTTTTTGGAGCGGTGCGGCGAGGTGCGAAACCGCGCGGAGTTAACATTACCGATCGCCAAACTGAATCGATGGCTTCTTGACATCGGTCTGGACCGACTGACGTTAGGCCGGACGCATGTCCTGGAAGCGGAGACGCGTATGACCCATGAAGGTCGCAACTTGCAGGATGAAGCGGCGACGTTAAACGAGGCCCAGAAACATTTGAACGATTGCGTTGACCTTCTCCGCCAGGCGGGGCAACAGGATCATCTTTCCCGTGGCCTGCTGGCGCGTGCGGCATTGTTTCGCGTGCGTGAGCGGTTTGACGATACGGTGCGGGATTTGGTGGAGGCGGAGTCGAATGCGGAACGTGGAGGGATGCTTCGGCATCAGATCGATGCGGCATTGGAGCGGTGCCGGTTGGCCTTGGCTCAGGATAGACTGGGGAATGCGCGGGAGGCTTTGGCGCTTACGAAAGAATTGGTGACGAAGACTGAGGCGCCGTATGTTCCGCATGTACCGGCTTGGGAGGCTTGGGATCCGCCTTCGTATGTGGGGGTGTTTGAGGCGGGTGAGACTGTGGGGTATCACCGGCATGATCGGGAGATTGCGGCGTTGGAAGAACGGTTGGCGCGGGGTTGAATGGAACACGGATGACACGGATTTGACGGATTTGCGCGGATCGATCTTTGGTTTAGTCCCGATGATCTGGTTGTGCCTCTTTTCTTTTTTACTACCAAGGCAGTATGTACGTTTTCTTTTGAAATGTTGGAGCCGAACATCCCCCTTGCCCCCTTCAAAGGGGGAACCGATCGGTGAATCGTGAGATGTCGAAATCTCAGGGTGAAATTGGTCCAGGGCATTAAGATCTGAATGAAGAAAACTGGCTTCGTTCTCTTATCGGACAGGAAACGTATCGATTCTTGATGTCTTGGTGGTCCATTCTCCGTGGCCTTCGTGCCTTTGTGGTTGGTAATTCTTTAGAATGGCCGATTCCTGACTTATTGGATAATTTAAGGAGCGCCGACATGGCTGACCTAGAAGTGAGTGTTAAGGATGGTGTCGCGACGTTGACGATGAATCGTCCTGAGGCGCGGAATGCGTTGAGCGATGAGATTCGGTCGGGGTTGGCGGAGCAGTTTCATGCGATTGAGTTGGATGATTCGATTCGGTGCGTGGTGTTGACGGGTGCGGGCGATCACTTCATGGCGGGTGGCGATGTGAAGGGATTCACCAAGGCGATGCAGAGCACGCCGGACGAGATTCGGCAGCAGTTCGTGATGCGCATTCATGATTTGCATGCGATCATGTTTCCGATGCGCCGGATGAAAAAGCCTATTGTCGCGAAAGTGCGTGGCGCTGCGGCGGGTGCGGGCGTGAGTTTTGCTCTGTGTTGCGACCTTGTCATTGCGTCGGAAGATGCGTTTTTTACGTTGGCGTATTGCAATATCGGTGCGAGCCCGGACGGCGCGTCGACGTTTCATCTGCCGCGCACGTTGGGGATCAAGAAGGCGATGGAGATGGCACTGCTGGGCGATCGTTACACTGCGCAGCAATGCCTCGATATGGGGCTCATCAATTTCGTCGTGCCCACGGACAAGCTTGATGAAGAGACGGACAAGCTCACTACGCGCTTGGCGAACGGTCCTACGCGCGCGTATGGCAATGCCAAAGCGTTGCTTTACCAATCCATCAACCGTGACTTCGAAGCGCAGCTCCAAGCGGAAGCGGAACGGTTTGCCGATAGTGCTGCCGGTCCGGATTTCAAAGAGGGCGTGATGGCGTTTGTGGAGAAACGGAAGCCGAATTTTTCTGGGAAATAGGTCGGCGGAACGCAGGTTTCGTTGTAGTGATTCGAATCGACCCAGGGTACATCCGGATCTCATGAGTAAAAAAGAATCAATCGATCCAACGATTCTTGTCTGCCGCAAGCTGTTGAAGATGGTTGCCGTCCTGCATGTGCGCGGCTACGAGTCGTTGCGTGTCGAAGCGGGAATGTCGCCGTCCGGCGCGTATTGGCGATGTGATATTGGGCCGGCCCTGCCCGATTCGAACGACGATATCGATTTCCCGCGTGCGCGGTATTCAAGTTCCGCGAAGGCGGAGTATTTCGAATGGGGTGACTGCTCGGACTCCACAGTCGAGGCGATGGCCGATCGTTTTGAACAATCGTACGCGGAGATTCTGGAAAAGTGTGGTGCGCGCGATCCCGAGTACGTGAGATGGTTCGCGGACATGTTAGTGCTCACTGAGCCGGGAGGGCTGATTTATTCATTCGCGGACTGGGAAATGGACGAAACCGTTATGCACGTGATGGGGCAATGCGAAAGAAAAACGATAGCGCTGCCGCCGCACTAACTATGGCGATTCGTCCCATTCCATGAATCGCGCCCACGCGAATTGCTCCACCAATTTGCGAAGCGTGGCGAATTCGACTTCATCGAACCGCTCCTCCGCAGTCGTCCAAAAGATGTCCCAAGAAAAACGCAACACCGTACACTTCGTCAACGCTGTAATCGTTGCGAGCCGGTGTTCGCGCGGATTGAACTGCATCATTTCGCCTAACAACGCGGGCGCATCGCATTCCGCGCGTGGCTGTTCCTCGCGAATGACTGCGACGGTCCCCTTGAGTAAGACGTAACCCTTATTTTCGCTCTGTTCACCTTCGCGAATCCACGTGTCGCCCGCGGCAGCCTTGCGGAGATCGCCGGTAGATAGGAGCACGTGCGCCGTTTTTTCGCGCAGGTCTAGCGGCAGGTCACCCCAGGCTTCCAGTCCGGCTATATCCGGCACATATTTGTCAGAATCATTTGGCATAATTGACAAGACCATACAACGAATGGAGATAGGTTCGCCACTCGACGCAGCGGATCGCGGTTCCAATTCCCGATGATTATCTATATAATAGGTCGCGAGACCTATTATGGATGGAGGGAATCCAATGAGTGTGATTCGAGTCTGTACGGAGCCGGCGCGATTGGGTGACGATGCGCGCGGGGCGTTGGCCGAAGCGTTAACGGCGGCGACGTTGGCGGTCGAAGTGGGCGCGGATACGGACGCTGTCCGGCCGGGGATCATGGTGTTGTTCGATGAACTACCGAAAAATCGATGGGCTGTGGGGGGACGGTTTGACGATTCCTATTCAGGCCCAGGTGGACGAATCTTGATCACCTTGGATGCGGTGGAAGGGGTCTGGACGGAAGCACGCCGGAAGGACTTGATCGAGCGCTATTCCAAAGCGGCTGCGGACGCTGTGGGAAGTGATGGGCCTATCGCGAGTTGTTGGGTAATCATTCGCGAGATCCGTGATGGAAGCTGGGGCGCTATGGGCACCGCGGTAAGAATCGAGAATTTCTTGCCACTTGGATTCACGGAAGATCGTGTCGATGACGCAAGGCAAACCGTAAAGCATCGCGGGCAAGGGGAACCGTAAGTCGTATTCTTCTTGCCACAGAGTTCACACAATCGTTGAATGTTTTACGGATGAGGGACCGAATTGAGTGTGAGTTCAGATGAATTACTCAACCCGTCTCTTTGCGGTCTCCGTGGCCAACAATAAATCAGGAATCGGTTGGTGGAGATACACGTTTTCGACCGTCAAACACGTAGAATAAGATCCCCCCTACCACGATGGTTGCCAACGCGAGCGAAGACTCCCACCGCCTCCCTTGCATCGCCCACGACATCGTCCACACCGCGAGCGCGAGGAATAGTAATGGCGTGACGGGGTAACCCCAGGTCTTGAATGGTCGTGGCATATCCGGGCGCTTGAAGCGCAACACGATGACGCACAACACGGCCAAGCTGCCGAATAGTGTGATGGTGAATCCGGCGTATTGTTGGATTTCGTCTATACGTCCGGTGACGATGATTAGTGACGTGACAACCCCTTGCAGAAGCAACGCGGCCGTAGGCGCACCCGAATTTGCGCTCGTTCGACCGAGAAACCCAAGGGCTGTCGTATCCCGTCCGAATGCGAAATAGATGCGCGCACCGGCAATAGTCATCGCTGAAGCGGACGCGAGAATAGAAACGCAAATTACGATTGTGACAAATATTGTGCCTCGTTCGCCGAATAGGTTGCGCGAGGCGATAAGGCCGACTTCAACTTCGCCGGAAAGTTCTTCCAGTGACGCGCCATAGAAGTAGACGGCGTTGAGACCAAGATACAGTGTAACTACGATACCCGTGCCGATTAACAATGCGCGGGGGAGATCACGTTGCGGATCGTGCATCTCACCGGCGACATACGCGGCAGCGTTCCAACCCGAGTAACAAAACCCGACGAAGATGAGCGATGTTCCGAATCCCGCGCCAAGGTCGAGCGTCGATGAATCGGTGTAGACCTGAGAAGTCGAAAGCAGGTTGGCCGTCGAACCTTTGCCGATTGTAAACGCAGCCAGAATGATGAGGACAATTCCGCTGACTTTGAACAGCGTTATAAAATCATTGAACACGATACCGCCTCGAACTCCGCGGCAATGGATGAAAACCAATAGCCAGGCTATGAGTAGTGCCCCGGCATCCAAACCCGATATGGGCATCGCTTCGGGCCAGAAATCGGCCTCCGGAAGGAGCGCCGCGAAATAACGCGCGAAGCCTTTACAGGCTGCTGCAATCGGCGCGGAGAATCCCGCCGTGAGCGAAACGAACGCGGACATGAACGCAGCGGCAGGGCCAAACGTCTCGCGAAGATACACATACTCACCGCCCGCTTTCGGCATAGCGGTGCCGAGTTCGGCGAAACACAGGGCGCCGCAAAAGGCCAATACCCCTCCAATAATCCAGAGGAGAAAAATAAAGCCGGTGTGTCCGAGATCAGCGGCTTGGAACCCGGTCGTCGTGAAGATGCCCGCGCCGATAATGTTAGCGATTACGAGAGCGGTTGCGGATCGCAATCGAAAGTGCCGGAGCAGCCCTTCGGGAGTACGACTCACTCGTCTTCCGGTGTCCGTTTCTGGAATACAAGGACGTATTGTTCTTCCATCAAATCGACTTCATTTACGAGGTCGAACCCGGAGTCTTTGACCTCGTCGGCAACCGTCCCTTTACCGCAATGAACGTGATTCAGCGTCCAGTCGCTGCTTATCTCTTTGATGCGCTCGAAGTCGACGATGACGAGCCGCCCGTCCTCGCGCCGAGCATGGTGTATAGACGCCAGCGTATCGATCGGATACTCGAAGTGGTGATAGGTGTCGCACACGAATACCAGGTCAACGGAATCCGGATCGAGTTTCGTCGACCGCGGGTCGCACAGGACGGGGGAGATGTTCTTGAGTCCTTCTTCCCCGGCGCGCTTTTCGATTGTATAGGGCGCTGGCCGTCGATCGCACAAGCCGCTTGGCCAATGAGTAGGGGCGACTTCCGTCAGCCCCGCAGTCGGGCGAAGTCGAGCTAAGGGATATCCCAACGCCCCGCCGTTGATCGCGAATGTGCTGCGGCTAGGTAGTGAGCTTATGATCGAGATCGTCAAGGGCGAGTGGCCAATTGTCTTTGTGAGCATTCGCCGCTTTCTCATCATCGAATCCCGAATGAGTCATGCGGAACATTGTACCTTGGTCTTGAGGAATGAGTTCAATCCTAATGACGGTTTCGGCTCCGAAAGTGCCTCCTTTGCCGGTTAGCCAGGTCATTTCAATGAGTCGGTCCTGTTCTAACTCAAGAAACCTTCCGTAGTGAGCATGCCGTCCCCAGTCGTGTCGGTTGTAAAAAAAGAAAGGTTTGTCGATTTCGGGAGTCATAATGAGCTCGCCCGGCTGCGCAAACCATAGGTCAAAATTTTCTGTCCAAGCCTTGTAGAGATCGGCGGCATTGGCTTTCATGCGTTTTTCGAGTGTTAGGTGATCTGGTCTTTCTTTCAGGTTTGGAGCCATTTCGGATTTCATTGAGCGCCTCATGTTCGATAAAACTCTCCGCGATATCAACGGCAAACACCTTGCCATCATCGCCCGCGCGGTCGGTAATCATCATGGCGAAGAATCCGGTTCCAGCGCCCACGTCAGCGACGGCCATGCCGTTTTCAAGTTCAAGCGCCTCGACGATCTCCTGCCGGTGCTTAAAGATTGCGCGGCTTTCACCTTCAAACATGATAGTGTACCGCTTGGCGTTGGGGTCCTGGAAATTGTCGTTGATGCCCGGCTTGACGCTTTGTTCCTGCGCGGCAGCGACGCCGCACATGACGAACCCTACAACCGCCGTGCATATCGTAAAACGATATCGAATGGTCATGGAAATACTCCTGGTGCGTAGTGCGCGATGCACGAACATATCAGTACACGGCACCCGATGTCATGGGCCGTTCACGCTCGCCCTCGCGCGGTCGTCATGTTTCATTGCTAAAAGCTATCTCATAAATGGGCTAAGGTCTACGTTTCGAAGAAATCATCGCAGGGAGGGTTCTGAATTCCGAGTGATTAGGCCCAAAACCATGCGTTTTCTTCTTCAACGGCTAGACTCAGGCATTTATGAGATGATTTCTTGGATGAATCGACAAACTGGAGGGATTATCCCGATGCGTTCGACCATGATCTTGCTCATGACACTCGCCTTGCCCCTGCCGGTAGCGTCGGCGGACTTGCAGGCCGGCGTTGCGACTGTCGACATTACCCCTCCCGTGGGGAGCGTGATGTACGGCTATGGCGCGCGGGGTTCGAACGTCTCGGAAGGCGTCCATGACTCGCTGTACGCGAAGGCCATCGTGCTGGACGATGGTGAAACGCGCGTGGCCATCGTGACGCTGGATCTCGGCGCGTTCACTGCGGAGAATACGCGTAATGTCCGCGGATTCATTGGCAAGCGCGCGAACATCGATCATGTAATCTGCGTTGCGTCACATACCCATTCGGCTCCGCGCGCGACGCTCGACTTTCCAAATCGAGTCGCGCCTTGGATTCGGGACGCGGAGGTAAAGATCGCAAACGCGATCAAGGAAGCGAATACGAATCTCAGGCCAGCGCACATCGGCGCTGGATGGGGCGAGGTACGTGAAGGGCATAACCGGCGCAACATCCTCGAGAACGGTACGGTCGAAATGATGTGGGGGAACCGCGAACGCTTGCCGACGAGCCCAGTCGATTATTCACTCGGCCTTATCCGGGTGAGCACCACAGACGGCAAACCAATCGCCACACTGGTGAACTTCGCGTGCCATCCTGTCGTACTTGGACCGGAGAACCTCGAAATCTCCGCGGACTACCCGGGCGTGTTTATGCGCTTAGTCGAAGCAGAAACCGGCGCGCAGTGCATGTTCCTACCGGGCGCGCCCGGCGACATCAATCCATTTTGGGACAAAACGCCGCCGAAAGACGGCGCGTTTGAGCAGATGGAGAAGATGGGTAAGGCAATCGCGGATGAAACGATCCGAGTGTTGGGCGAATTAGAGAATGTTAAGGCCGACACGCCGCTTTCCATTCAGAAGGAAATCATTTTCTTGGCAGATCGCAGAGATGTCACGCGCGAGAACAAAAACATTCCGGCTGAGATTAATACGTTGCTCATCGGGGATGAGATCGCTTTGGCGACATTCCCTGGCGAATTCTTTGTCGAACACGGCCTGCGCCTGAGAGAACAGAGCAAAGTGTCGCACACCTTCTTCGTCGGCTATGCGAACGATCAACTCGCGTACTTTCCAACGATTAAAGCGACAACAGAAGGCGGATACGGCGCGGCGTCAGCGACAAGGGTCGAAATCGGGGCGGGGGAGCGGTTGGTCAATCGGGCGCTGGTGAATCTGCACCATCAAGCGGGTCTTGTTGCGAAAGCACAATAGGTAATCTACCGAACGTCATTCCCGCGAAGGCGGAAATCTAGAAACCGTGCCCGCGCTACACCCTAGGCCTGCGTCCGATCCCACTCATCCCGAGTGAACGCTTTATGGAACCCCCATTTCGGGCAGGAGACGTTCGTCTGGGAACTGAGTCGGCTCAGGAAAGTCAGTAGCGCGTTGATCAGCTTCGGATTCCGTTCGCCATCAAAACCGCATTCCGGGCAGTGAATCGTCATGGCATTGCGTCCCTACACAAAGTTACTTAAGACGACCGCATTGTACCAGAAGGGTAAGCGGCCAAACGTCTGCAAATAGTCCACATCTTATCCTGTCATCCCGAGCGCAGCCGAGGGATCTACTCAGATTGGGAAATAGACGTTAGAACGGGAAGATTCTTCGGCTGCGCTCGGAATGACAAGATACATTTGCCACAGAGTTCACAGAGAAGAGCGTCAATCCAAGGTAGACAACTCCTGACGTTTCTCGTTGATCTCTGTGGCCCGTTTCTTACCGTCGGATTGACCTTGATTTCCATCACGGTATCTCGGAATGACATTGTTGAACGAAGCTAGTCGCTAGTCACCAGGCCTATACGAGCGCAACAATTGGTTCGCAATTTCCGTTTCCGTAAACGCGACTTGCTTCATCTGATTGTTCGCGTACAACACCGTTTGATCGTTGAAGTGCGGCGAGTCTTCGTTACTCGTTTGGGAGTAGCCGACGACCGAATACGCACGAGGCGATTTCCCAAACTCCACCGTAAAAATCCAACTGTCACCGCTGTTCACAATCAGTTTCCCGTCATCCGCTTCCTTAAACTTGAGGGCCCGGAAACACCCCATCAACCCGCTGCCGCCACTCACTGGAAGGTCAACATCGCCTCGGCGCACGCGGTGGACGTCCCCCCAGACCACAGCTACATCACCATGTTTTTTCGTGGTCTCCGCGATAGCCTCCGCAAAGGCGGACACGGCGCGTTCTGTGTTGCCGATGCCGTGAGGCGTCGACGTGGGCTTTTTCTCGTCCCAGGATAACTCGTACAGTTCGTCGTTGTCCTTCGAATATTTCGCCCACCAGGATTTGAATAAGACCGAACCACGGCTTTCCGCTCTCGTGGTGTTGTCCCAATCCTTTAGGACCGCCAATGCCTCGCGGGTTTCCTCGTTTGGCTTGGTTTTCTTTACCACATTAATTAGATCGACTTTTACCCGATCCGCGAGCAACATGCCCGGACTAAACTTGCTATCCCGCACTTCTTCGAGAGAAAACTTCTTTTTGTTATGAACGATATCAAGGCTGTGTTGCGTGCGTAGACTCAGTCTGTTGTCGGGGAAATGATTGGGGAAAGCGTTCCTCGCGAGCGGCTCATGTAAATTTGTGAAGTACGGTGGCGAATTGCAGTTCTGCACGTACCCGCCTTTTGGATTTAACAACTGCGGCAGCTCAGCGATGGGATGCACACGCGTCCAAATATCGGCGGAGGATGAGGCTGCGACAGGCTCCGCGCCCATTTTCTTGTGTGGTATGTCTGGAATCGAACCGTTCCAGAGGTAGTAGATATTGCCCTCTCGGTCGGCGTACGCGATGTTAAACATCGGGATAGCGCGCACATCGAGGACTGAGCGGAATTCATCGTAGGTCGTACACTGTGCGAGGTGTAGCCATTGCTCGTAGAACCGAAATTCATCGTACGCGACTGATTTCAACGCGTAGGCGTGCGTATTCGTTCGGTACACGATGGGGCCCAGCGGGCTGTGCCAATACGTGCGAGTCTCCTCAGCGACGCCGTCATCCTTCTTGAAGTGGATCGTCACGTCATCGCGCTGCATCGGCACGGAACCGCCATCGAACAAATAGTGGTCTGGTCGGCTAGGGTCAATTGTTAGTTCGTATATCTCTTCGAGGTCGGGATAGTTCACGGTATGCGTCCACCCCAAGTGCTCATTGAATCCCGTCGTGAGTACGGGCCGGCCGATAAACGTTGAGCCGTAGAAGTTCAACTTGCCCGGAACCGTCAGGTGCGCTTCGTAGTACGTCGCGACTTTTGACCACGCCTGATGTGGATTGCCCATCAGGATGGCTTTGCCTGATTTCGTGCGATCCGGCGAGAACGCCCACATGTTCGATCCCATGTGGCCTTCGCGATCGTCGAAGGCTTTGGCAACGGTCTCGCCCGCTTCGAGGTTCTTGATCATCTTTTCAACGATTTTGCCTCGATTAAATGCGAATCGGGCGACGCCGGTGAGTCCGTGTGCGGCGACATCATGAGGCGTAATCGGTTGCACCCAGTCCGGCAATTCAGCGCGATGTCGATCGACGTAATAACTAAAACCGGCGGCATACCCTTCGAGCATCGACCGGAAATCGGGGCTTAGTTTGTGATACGTCTCAATCGCGCGCGCACGAACGCGGAACTGCCGGTTACGAAAATCGGATTCCAGTTCCGACTCACCGGCATGCCCGGATATTTCACCTCGCGCACGGAGCATGTGCTCCATAATCGTAACGGCATGGTCTTCGGCCTGACACCACGCGAGACCGAATGCCACGGCTTCTAACGTTTCGCCCTTAATGTGCGGCACGCCGTATTCCGTACGCCGTATTTCGACTTGGTTTGCAAGTGCCGGACGCGGCTTTGTTGCGTACGCTACATTCGCCGCCAGGATGGAGACCGCGAAGCAACTCGCAAGCGTGGATAGTAAGTTCGTCGATTTCATGCCCCTCGCTCCCTTCGATACACGGCGCGTTGCGCGCGTGTTCAGCCCACGGGCACTATCGGTGATTGCCGTGGGACTGTCAAGAAAACGGGCGGGGGAGGACGAGGGCGAGAATCCCGCCGAGCCGAAATCTTGCTCGCTTGCCCCTCCGTACCCTTCCCGCATAGGCTGTGGGGATGGCAAACAAACAACCAAACGTCTTATTCGTGATGACCGACCAACAGCGCGGCGATTGTGTCGGCGCGTTGGGCAATCCGGAGATCTACACGCCGAACATGGATCGGCTCGTGGCGCGCGGTGCATCGTTTACTAACGGATATTCCACGTGTCCGGTCTGCGTCCCCGCGCGATACACGATTCGCACGGGCTGTGAGCCTCCCACGACCGCGATATACCAAAACCAACGGCAGGCCCCGGTCGATGGACAACCCGCATCCATGACGGATCGATGCGGCCCGTATCTGGCGCAACGCATGCAAACGCTCGGGTACCGCACATTCGGCATCGGAAAATTCCATTCCGCGCCGTGGGATGAAGAGCTGGGCTATGACGTGCATCTGCATAGCGAAGAGCTCTACGGCAGCCCGGACCAACGAAGTCGCGACGCGTTCGCGTCGTTCATCACGCGCGAACACCCTGCCTATGACTTCGTCGAAGGACTCATGGGCGAACGGACTGAGATGTACTACATGCCGCAGATGAGTCCGATGCCGGCCGAGGCGACCGTTGAAGGTTGGGCCGCTACCCAGGCGGTCGAACAAATCGAGCGTACCGATGATGACAAACCGTATTTCGGATTCGTGTCGTTTGTCGGTCCGCATCCGCCGCTCGCGCCGCCGATACCGTTCAACCGGCTCTACGACCCCGATCGCATGCGCAACCCCATCCGAGGCGACGTGAGCATAGACCTCATGGACGAACAGTTGCGGTGGATGAACCATGCGATTTTTGCCGACGATATCAACGATTCGCTCGCCCGGGTCATTCGTGCACGGTACTACGGCGAACTCACCTACATCGACCATTGTTTAGGCCAAATTCTTGACGCGGTCGAGGCACGCGATGATGCGGAAAATACGGTCATCGTGTTCTATTCCGATCACGGCGACCACCTTGGCGATCACCATGCGTGGCAGAAGGAGAGTTTCTTCGATGCTTCCGCCCGCGTTCCATTCATGGTCAGTTGGCCCGACCAAATCGCTGCGGATGATCGACGCGACGAACTGGTCTGTCTAACGGATCTATTCGGGATCGCAACGACCGTCGCGGGAAAACCGGAGTTGCGCGAAGGCGTCGATGTATTTGGCGGATTGGGGGGGACTGCGAGGCCGCGATCCGAACTCATCGGCTATTACGGAACGCCAGGCTCACGTCAATTTAAGATCATGGTCCGCGACGCGGAATGGAAGTACATCTATTTCGCGAACGGCGGCTATGAACAGTTGTTCAATCTGCGCGAAGACCCGCATGAACTGAAGCAACGTGTCAATTCTGATCGCAGTGTGGCGGATCGATTGCGAAACGTCGCAACGAAAGCCGTGGACCGCGTGAACGCGAATCGCGCGCTCGATGGCGGAACGCTCAAAGCGCTTCCCTATGAAAACAGGCCGCTACGCCGCATCTACCAATTCGACCGGTCGCGAGGTATTAGTGGGTTTCCGGAACATCCGAAGGACGTGCTTTCCAATTTCGATTTCAGCTAGATGGGGGTTCTAAATGGCAACAGCTAACGGCGAGCGCCTGTACACGTCTGAAAAAGTGAATGTCGTTCGCGATGCGCACGGCGTGCCGCACATCGATGCGCATACGTTGGGCGGTGCGTACTGGGGACTTGGGTATTGCCACGCCTATGACCGTGGCTTGCAGCTACTGCTCACCCGCATCCTAGGGCAAGGTCGCGCCGCGGAGTTGCTATCCGGCGATGATGAAACAGTTGAAGTGGATCGTTTCTTTCGCAAGATGAACTTCGGCAATTCGCTCGATACGCAGTTGGAGTTACTCCTGCCGGAGACGCGCGAACTCCTCGACCAGTATTGCGCGGGCGTCAATGCGCGATTGGAAGTGAAGATTCCATGGGAATTGCGATTGATGGGATACAAGGCCGAACCCTGGACGCCCGCGGACTCGGTGCTTATGTCTCGCATGACGGGGTATGTGGGACTCGCACAGTCGCAGGGCGAAATCGAACGGTTCATTGTCGAAATGGTCCAGGGAGGGATTGGGCGCGAAAAACTTGAAGCCCTGTTCCCCGGATTAGTGCGGAATCTCGACGAGGATCTGCTGCGAACAGTCACATTGACAGAGCGCATGGTGCCGGAGAGCGTCTGGTTACGCCGCGTCGTGCCGGCCATGACAGCGTCGAACAATTGGGTCGTGTCGCCCGCAAAGTCTGCAACGGGTAACGCGCTTCTCGCGAACGATCCCCATCTCGAAACGAATCGCCTGCCAAACGTCTGGTGCGAGGCGGCTATGAAAGTTGGCGATCGCTACGCCATGGGCGCCGGTATGCCCGGCATTCCGGGCCTCATCATCGGTCGCACGAATGATGTCGCGTGGGGCGCGACGTACACCTTCATGGACGGCATCGACTTTTGGGTGGAACAGTGCCGCGATGGTCAATACCTCAAGGACGGCGCTTGGCACGATTTTGGCAAGCGGACCGAAACCATCAAGCGAAAGAAAAAGTCGCCCCTAGATGTGACCTACTTCGAGAACGATCACGGCGTCCTCGAGGGCGATCCCAAATCGGAAGGCCATTGCATCGCCACCCGTTGGGCCAGCGCGGATTCCGGCGCGCGATCGTTGAACGCGTTCGCCGGGATATGGAACGCGAAAACGGTCGAGGAAGGCATGGCGTGTCTGGGCGAGATCGAGACCGCGTGGAACTGGGTTTTGGCGGATGGCAGCGGCAACATTGGCTACCAAATGTCCGGCATGCTGCCTAAGCGTGGCGAAGGGGTGAACGGATTCGTACCCGTGCCGGGCTGGGACAGCGCCAACGACTGGCAGGGCTTTCATCATCATTCCGAATTGCCACGCTGTGTGAACCCGGAACAAGGATACTTCGTCACGGCGAATCAAGATCTGAACGGTTGGGGCGCTACATCGCCCATCAATATTGCCATGAGCGGCCATCGCGCCAATCGCATCTCCGCGATGTTGGAAGCGAAAGAAAAACTGACGCTGGAAGACTTGCAGTCAATACAGTACGACGACTATTCCTTAGAAGCGGAACGATTTATGCCATTCATCCGCGATCAGATCCCCGATTCGCCCGCGGGAAAAGCCCTGCGCGATTGGGACTGCCGGTATGCACCGGAATCGGATGGCGCGGTTGTATTCGAAGCGTTCTATCGCGAACTGTACAACGAAGTGTTCGGCAATGCCGGTCTCGGTCCGGATGTTATGGAACACGTCTGGAAAGAGACGGGGTTGGTCGTAGGCTTCTTTCAGAATTTTGAGGATGTACTTCTCGCAGATGATTCGCCCTGGTTCGAGGGGCGTTCGCGGGATGACATGTATGCCGCTGCACTCGAACGAGCGCTCGAAACAGAAGTCGCGCCGTGGCGTGCATCGAACCACCTCATCATGAAGCACCTGCTTTTCGGCGAACGCTTACCGAAGTTCTTAGGGTTCGACCATGGTCCCGTCGCGTTACGTGGTGGTCGTGCGACGCCGCATCAAGGGCAAGTCTTCCGTGCCGGTAATCGCGACTCCTCGTTCACGCCATCATTCCGCTTCGTCACAGACCTCGCGAACGACGAACTGTTTAGTAACCTTGCGGGTGGGCCATCCGATCGCCGCTTCTCGAAATGGTACGTGTCCGATCTCGATAATTGGGTATCGGGCAGATACAAGAAGGTGACGCCAGATTGAGATTGGCGACCGATATGGAGTGCGCAAGCGAGCTTGCGCTTTATTCAGCGAGGCTTGCCTCGCGTCAGAAAAGCGGTAGCAAGCTACCGCACTCCAAAAAGATCAGTGCACAATGCGGAGCGTCGAAAAGGACAAACTTACTTATCCTAGTTCTGCCCGCCGGGACCTCTCGCCTGCCAATGCACCATCGCGTAGAGTTCCAGCCGGGCGATCTCTTCACCGTGCGGGAAATCTTTCTCGTACTCGCGGTATTCGACGTGCCCGTCGAGGAAGAGCACGTTGCTCCCCTTCTCCAAATGATCGAACCATAATTTGATTGAAAGATCATCGTCGTATGGCGGACCCGGAATCGTGCGCGATGCCAATCCATCCCACATCACCGGGAGGTCTGCGGAACCGCCATCAAATGTGCGAGCTTCGTTCATTTCATTCGAAATCTCGGGATGAAGCCGCCGGATCCAAAGCTGTTCTTCGATCGATTCATCAGGATTATCAACGTAGATCTCATCGAAGTTCGGATCGCGTGCCGCTTTGACCAGCGGTAGAACCAAATCCGGAAACGTATCCCCCCACACATTGTCCGACAGTTGAAAACCGAAATAGGTATACGCGGTATCGCCGAGCAGTTGAACGGCCGCCATCCGCACTTCGCCCTCGTCGTTGTACCAGGGGTTCGCGGAGTACGACCACAGCAACGCTTCCGCCTCACGCGATGCGGGGCACGCCCAGATATCAAAGTCCGTCATGTAGTCCGGATAGAGCAACGC
>JAJDAB010000310.1 GCA_029262095.1 Candidatus Hydrogenedentota bacterium | reverse complement strand
GAAGTTCGACGGTGTGCCATTGCCAATGGACCGCGGTGCTAGGGATGCGCATCGGGCGGAGTTGGGCATCGATACAGATGCGCTGGTGGTTGTATTTGGTAGCACTCGACCGGGTGATGAGCTTCGGGCGATCAAAATTTGGCGATTGTTGCGCGTGAGGCTACCGGATATATGTCTAGTGATTGCGCCCCGGCACCTCGATCGCATTCCTGAAGTCGTAAACTTGTTTAGCGAACTCGTGGTTCTGCGATCGAAGATTCGAAACAACGCGACAGGAGAATCACGCCAAGCAATCATACTTGATACGCATGGGGAGCTACTCAGTATTTACAGCATTGCGTCTGTCGCGGTCATTGGTGGCAGTTTTGATGCCACTATTCAAGGCCAGAATCCAATCGAACCGGCGGCGATGGGAGTACCGGTAGTGTTCGGGCCGCACATGCGTAATTTTGCCGGCGCTGCTGAATCGCTCGTCGCATCTGGTGCTGCGGTACGGGTAAAAGATTCGGGGGAGATGGAACAGGAAGTTAGCAACCTACTTGGCGATACGCAACGGCGAACGCGTATGGGGCGGCGTGGCGAAGAAGTTGTCGCGAAAAATCGCGGTGCACTGGATCGGACCATGGAAATACTGGATAGGCTGTCGTTGCCCAAGAATTCGGATCGACCTCGGGTATAGTCTGACGTTGTGCGAGTTCATTTTGGAAGACATCGTGAATCGTTTGCCGCGTTAGTCTTGCTGACGCCAGCGCTTGCCGTGCTCAGCGCCTTTGGCGTAGCGCCCATCGCGTATGCCGTATACCTCAGTGTTTTTCGATACCGTTATGGTACGACTTCGTTTACAGGAATCGGTAACTATCAGCGGGCTTTTGCGGATTCCGATTTCTGGGCGAGTGTCGAGGTGACGATGTATTACACGATTCTCATCGTGCCCGCGACGCTGCTATTGAGCTTGGGCGCGGCTATGCTCTTGCGGCCAATCGGACGTGGGCGTGGTGCGCTCCGGACGGCGTATTTCCTGCCCTATGTTACGTCAATTGTCGCGGCGGCCACCGTTTGGCGAGTGTTGCTGAATCCCCAATTCGGGATGGTCAATGCGCTTCTGGAATTCGTAGGATTACCTGCGCAGGCTTGGCTACTTGAGCCGCGAGGCGCGCTCCATATCATCAGTGGCGGCTGGGTACCGTTGGAATGGGGTCCTAGTTTATCTTTGTGTTGCATCATGTTGTTCGAGATTTGGCATGGCGTGGGGTTCATGATTGTGGTCCTCCTCGCGGCGTTGGCCAGTGTTCCTCGCGAATTGGAAGACGCGGCTCGCATTGATGGCGCGGGGCGTTGGCGTACGGCGTGGTCGGTAACGGTGCCAATGTTGGCGCCGACCTTGTTTTTGCTGCTGGTGGTTGGGGTTATTGGTGCGTTTCAGGCGTTCAACAGCTTCTACGCGCTCACTGGAGGCGTCCCAGATACCGCTACACGCAATCTCACGATGTACATCTATGCGATGTTCTACGAAAACCAGCAGATCGGTTATGGCGCTGCAATGGCGTCGTTGTTGGCCTTGGTTTTGGCTGGGTTAACGATTACGCAATGGCGTCTATTGGGGCGCCGGGTGTACTACGAATCATGAGACGGTTCGTTCGATATGCTGTGTTGCTTGCCGGGGCGATCGTCATGATCTATCCATTCGTTTGGATGTTTGGCACTGCATTCAAGACGTTTTCGGAGGCGACGCGAAGGTCACTCGGATTGTTTCCTGCGGAGTGGCAATGGCAGAATCTTGCGGACACATGGGATGGCGCGAAGTTTGATCTCTTTTTCGCCAATACGTTCTGGGTGGCGGGCTGGGTAACGGTTGGAGTTGTGGTTACATCCCTGATGGCTGGATATGCGTTTGCGCGGATTTCGTTTCCGGGCCGAAATGTCCTTTTTATGATTGTGATGGCTACGATGATGGTGCCGTTTGAAATCATTCTCATTCCGAATTATCGGCTTATTCTCGAACTCGGTTGGTACAATACGTATCGTGCGCTCATTGTGCCTTGGTGCGCCAACGGTTTCTCGATCTTTCTAGTTCGTCAGGCGATGCGGAGCATTCCCGCGGACTTTTTCGACGCCGCGCGTATGGATGGGTGCGGCCATTTCCAGTTTCTGATCCTGGTCGCCGCGCCGATGATAAAGCCGACGTTGGTTACTGTTGCGCTCTTTGCTTTTCTGGGTACGTACAATTCGCTGATGTGGCCATTGGTGGTTACCAGCGATGAACGCTTGAGGATGGTTCAGTACGGTTTGGTGGTGTTTGCGGGCGGTGAAGGTGCACAACGGTTCAATTTGTTGATGTGTGCGGCCGTAATTGTGATATCGCCAACGGTAATCCTATACTTCGCTGCACAGCGTTTTTTCCAGGACAGCGCGTTGGGCGCGGGCTTGAAGGGGTGAGCGGTGATCCGTATTAATCGAATGCCGAGTGTTTTATTGAATGCCGTCATCGCCTTCACTTTCATGGGTTGTGGCGGCGGGGAGCGTGGCGATGCGGGATTCAAACCTATTGACGATTCCGCTGCAGTGATGTGGGTGCGGCAAACGACCACCGCTGAAGTGCTGCTCAATGAATTCGTTGATGCGTTTAAT
>JAJDAB010000309.1 GCA_029262095.1 Candidatus Hydrogenedentota bacterium | reverse complement strand
GTCGTCCGGCCAGCCGACCAATGTCACAATATCATTGAATTGAAACTGCTCACTGAGAAGTCGCCGAAAGCCCTCGACGTCGTTTTCGGCACCCACCAAGGGGCGAATGTCGCCAGACTGGTACCTTGAGCATCCGACCAGCAATGCATGCCGCTCAGCAGCGGCCAGCGGCCATGTTGATCCAACGAGGGATAGCCAGACAGCCACCATCGTCGCCACAAGGGTGCGGCAAATCATGATCAGCACCTCACGTTGGTGGGGTGAAAGAAGCGAGATTCATTCTCGCGGGAAGTGAGAATGAATCTCGCGGATCGTCAGCAAGTGTCGTTCAATACCATTCTGCATTTGCTCTTGATGCGGATTCTCTCAGGTGTCTGCGCCCGCCTCGTTTGATACAAAAAGGCATTCGATGCAAAGACAAGTGAGAGCACAATCCACTAGTGATGGCCGTGAGGGTCGCCATGCGGGTCGTGAACCCGCATGACGTAGTGATGATAGTGATCATACTCTAAATGCGCTGTCCACCGATGTCCGAAATGATCTTTGGCCACGACGTGATGCGCATGATGGACGTGAAAACTCCGCGTGCCATGCGGCCTCACATGGCCGACTTCATATCCATCGACGTAGACATGAAGTTCTGAATGCGAATGATTGATGACATACAGATCGCCATCCAGATCTCACGTGCTCTCACCCGCTTCCAATGTCGCCGCCGTCGCGGCCTCTGCAACGGCTTCAAGATCCGCAGCAGCCGGACCGCCAGAAAGTTTTGCGATTGTCGTCAGTTCCGCAGGATTGCCGCGCTCCTTTGCCAGATCAACGGCCTCCGTCAGCACAGTCTCTGCCGTCAAGCTGGCCTGCTTTCCGGCTGCAGCTTCCGCAGCCTCCAGCAGTTTCGCCGCCAAGGCGAGCTTGACGGGATCGGCCGCTAATCGAGCATCATCAATCTGCTCGCCGAGCGTCCCCAGCGCGGCAATCGGCAATCCCAATTCCGTACTGAAGTCGACAAACCTCGCCTGCTGGCCACTTTCGGCCTTCGCCTCAATCATTTGCGTATCTTTTTGAGTGTCGTCGGCAACTGCCGTCACAGCCACCCCCAAGACAAAAAGTGTGGTCGTGTAGAATCGAGTGACCTGCATCGAACGTACTCCTCGGCGGACACCGCCTGCTATCAAGACTGAATACTTCTCACGAAACCGCTTCGCGAACCAACATTAGCCACACCCAATCCTATCGCGAAACGAACAGCAGACACAATCAACTCCGGTCAAAGATAATTAACAATCACAGCCGGGCTGCTCTTCATTTTACCGGTCATTTCTCGATCAAGCCTTTCGAGAGGTCCCCACCCAGTACCAATTCATGAAGCTTCGAAGTGAGCAGGGTTGTTCGAATGTCAGGTGAACAGCGACGTGGTTTGAATTCGACGTTTTGAGGGTGCTAGGTCAGGAGAGCGAACGGCCCGCAAACTCCCTTCGACTTGGATCGGCGTCGATCTCGAAGGAGAGGACGCCCCCGGACGACTGCTCGGCAACAACTGGCTCGGCCCCAACCGCGACGATGCCGACGAATGCGAGTTCGACAGCCGTCACCCCGGCTGCACGAACTTCCTTTGGGCCGATGGCCATGTGCAAGCTGTCGCGGATTCGATCGAGACCACCATCTACCGCAACTCGGCCAAACGATACTGAAAGCCACCGTCCCGAAGTCTACAGCGTTCAGAACACCGCGGGGCAGAGAGATCTGAGAGTCAGCAGATACCCCGGGGAATCAGAAATCGGAAGATGTTCAAATCAGGTCGGTCGTCCGTCATTCCAAGCGGCTCACACAAACGAGAGCCTTCAGGGCTGCACGAATATGTTTTGGAAGCGTCGACCAAGCCTGAAGAATGCTGACAAGCTCTGGGTCATCCGACGCCAGATCATGTTGATCTGGGTCTTCCGTGCACTGACAGTTTACTGACTGACTGAATTCTTTATCGTGTAAACCACAGCCGTGACTTCCATTGTGAAATTCGGCCTCGGGGTTCGAGTCCCCGATCCGCGTAGAGCGCCAAACGGTGACAATCGGTATCAAATCATGATGGTCGTTGTCACATTGTCCGGAAGTCCGAGTTTGAGGCGTCGATACGAGCGACAGGCGGTGTCATTCGGCGACATTGGCGGACGGAAAGTCACTGACAGTTTCACTGATCGTGGATCATAGTGGGACATCATTCGGAGTTCCTTGGGCATTACAACGATCATGCATCAGTCCCCCCACTTATCCCCCCACTAATGCGTGAAATCCAACACTGGTTGAAGCAAGGTCGAAGTGAAGTGAAAATGAAAGCCCCTGATTTCAGGGGCTTTCGTGAGCATCAGGAACGTGTCAGGAAAGTGAGTAAGGTCTCATAATCCGTTGGTTGCGAGTTCGAGTCTCGCCGGCCCTACTTACCCTGCAACGATTTACGTCGACCTTTGGTTTCCGAGAATTCCAAATGACAGCCAATCTCCTTTCCCATCAACCGGTCAAACGTCCCGGCCGCCGATTCATCCATTGCTGGTGTGACGTGGGAGTAGGTATCCAGCGTCAGGCTGATCGAGGTATTGTCGAAAGCTGACGGGCCGGCAAAAAGGTTGCTCGCCCACCCGCTTCTGATGCAGGATCTTCGGTGAGTTGCTGTGCCAGGGGGCGATGAGTGGGGCGGGTGGCTCCTACGAAAGATGTCTGGGGCATCGATCGGGAACCGAAGTTTCCC
>JAJDAB010000308.1 GCA_029262095.1 Candidatus Hydrogenedentota bacterium | reverse complement strand
AATACAACAATTGAATTGGACCGCCGGTCCCTTCCCGATGCCAGAGCTCGAGTTGTTCGAGGCCTTCCGCAGCCGCTTCGCGTACCGGCAACCAGACATGCGCGCAGGCCTCCGGCAAGACCACGGCGTCGTTGGTGTAGGTCCACACGACGACTTCAAAATCGTCGCCTAATGCACGGCCCGCACGGCGTGCGCCTTCCCGGATCCCGGAAGCGTCTTCCGTCGCACTGCAGTCGACAAATGCCGTGACATCGGAATCGTTCAATAGGCGATGAACTACATTTACGATGTTGGACGCGCCAAATGTTACTGATCGCACTAGCCGGTCATCCGGTTCTATGCCCGCCTCATGTAAGGCTTTTAGGTAGCCGCGCCGACGTTCTACGCCGGGTTGGAAATCAGACAACGCTTTGAGCATCGCGATTCGCTTATGCCCGCGGTCCAAGAGAAACTTCGTGCTGAGGTAAGCGCCCCGCTCGTAATCCACAGTGGCGTAGCTGCATTCCGGAAAAGTATCGAGCCGCCCCAAGGCCATGTACGGAATGCCGGACTGATGAATGCGCTCGACCGTTGTATCGCCAATCGCCAAAGGACCGGCAAGGATGCATACGCTAAAGAGATTGTCCCAGACACTGCGCGCATAATCTCCGTCTGGCGATTGCGCATATGGATTTAAATCGAAACACACCCGCTCCCCGCTCGAACCAAATACGCGATACAACTCGCTAAACAGCCACAGAAACATCGGTTGGCTCACCGGCACGACATCCAGCGGCGCCGGAAGGGTCAGGCCGATGCAGCCTGTCCGGCGTCCCCGCATCGCACGGGCACCGACATGCGGATGATAGCCGACATCTTTCATCACACCCAGTATTCGCGCTTTGGTCGCAGCGCCGACACCCTCTTTACCGTTCAGTACCCGACTGACAGTATTGGCCGAGACCCCGGCGATTTTAGCGACGTCATAAATGGTCGGCATTCCGTCGGATTTCATGCGAAATTCCTTCACGTATGGAGAGAACATGACGCGTTATCGATAACGTTATCGATAACTAATAGCATTGAAGTGGAATAAATGTCAATTCTGCAGGCTGTCGACCATATGCATGAGCAATGCGTTATTGGCATGTTTACATTGTGTTTCCATCGAATTATTTCGCGCGAAGTCGATTAATTTGTGTTGACGATAAAATGCGCCTCTGCTATGCTTCGCACGTTACCGGTAACGCTGCGGTTCGGAGTCTCTGCGAGGTCGACTTATCCTTTCGAGTGATTGAATGGGTACGGCGTGGAGAGGCGGTATAGCCGGAAAGCGCATTAGAAGAAGTAAACGCAATTCTAAATGCATTGCAATTACCAACCAGAGGAGATAACGGATGAGAATGAGGCGCAGCGGTTTTACGCTCATCGAGTTGCTAGTAGTCATCGCAATTATCGGAATTCTTGCAGCTATCCTGTTACCGGCGTTGGCACGTGCGCGTGAAGCGGCGCGGCGTGCGAGCTGCCAAAACAATCTGAAACAATGGGGCTTGGTGTATAAGATGTACGCCAACGAAGCACCGGGCGAAAAATATCCACGGCAGGGAGATGAGGCGAATTTCGACGATCCAGATAAAATCGGACCTCTGGCTATTTTCTATGGCCCGGCCGTCTATCCGGAATACGTAACGGACCTGGCGATCTTGTTTTGCCCGTCCTCGATTAGGGGTACTGCCGAAGAATTCGTCGATTGCCCAGGCGGTCAATGGTGCACCGAAGATATGTCCCATCCCAATTTCGGGCTATTCGACGCAGCCGAAATCTCGGACAAGCGGAGTTACCTCTACTATGGGTATGTCACGGAATCGGTAGATGTCTGGCTGACCCTTATCCTCGCCGAGCAGGCGATTGGGCTCATCGGCGGAGATGTCGCGGATCAGCAGGCGTTACTCGAAAACGATATTGATTTCGGGAATCTAATCCCCGCAACGGACGCCGCCTCGGCATTGGCTTTGGTTCAGACCTTTCTCGATGTCGGTTTAGCCGAGGACGGCCAAGCGCCAGGCTCCGCGATAGCGCAAGGGAATCGCGGCGGCGACGTTATCTTCCGTCTTCGGGAAGGAATCGAACGCTTCCTAATTACGGACATTAACAATCCCGCAGCCAGCGCCTTGGGACAAAGTGAAGTGCCTGTCATGTGGGATCATGTTGAAGCTGCTGATCCGAGCAGCCCGGGTCGCACCGAGCGATTCAACCACATTCCCGGCGGCTCCAACGTTCTATATTTGGACGGGCACGTCAAGTTCATTAAGTACCCCGGCGAGCACCCCATATCCACATTCAACTCATACGGCGGGGCCGGCGTGTAAAGTAAGTGGTACGTAAGACAACGCCCCTAAAGCGAGAGTTTCCGTTGTGCTACGGAAGCTCTCGCTTCTTTTTTTCTTCCGCTGTCCGTCCCGAAAACGCGCGCGGCTCGAAATGTAACGTCTTGTACTTGGACGGCCATGTGTCGTTCCAACGCTATCCAAGCTCAGTGTCCCCGACGACCTGAGGAATGGCTCTCCTCACGGGTTTGATCAATCCTGGTGACCAGACGGTTCATCGTCTGACAAACTGAACTGTATATGCGGCTCTCCGGGATTGTCCTGGGGAGCTTTTTTGTGCTTATACGCCAACATCAATCTTGAAGCGGACGCGAAAACTTATCGCCAACACTTGCCTAATCCGATTTGCTAAGGTAAAATGTTGACAAGTGTGCTCTGTCGGCCTGTTTCGGGCCTTTTTGGGTACCACTGGGGGAGTTTCGAATTATGAATCGCAGGGGATTTACGCTTATCGAGTTGTTGGTGGTCATTGCGATCATCGGCATTTTAGCGGCCATATTGTTGCCCACATTGGCTCGCGCGCGGGAAGCCGCTCGCCGGGCGAGTTGTCAGAACAATCTGAAGCAACTGGCCTTGGTTATGAAGATGTACGCGAATGAAGCGCCAGGGGAACTGTGGCCGCCGGTACAATACGCAACCGGAGACGCATGCCTTCAACCCAATCTACACTTCATGTTCCAGGGCAACGTGGTGTACCCGGAATATCTCACGGATGTCCGCACGTTGATGTGTCCTTCGAGTGCGATTGCACAGTCCGAGGTGTCGACTGGACATTGGAGCTGTGGCAATGATCCTAACCTACCGATTTGTCCGTGCAACCTTGACTCGATTTCGTATGTCTATCTGAGTTGGGAAATGGACGCGAATGACATCACAGCGCCTGGTGCTAATAAGAATGCACTGGATCCAATCAGCGCGTTGAATCCGAATGCCGTGGTACTCCTCGCAGGACTAGACGCCGCAGTTGGATCGCTTCCGTTTGGGGCGGTAGGTACGTCAGCGTCAATCTTGGATGCGGATCAGCCGTTAAGCGATACCGAGTGGTTGTTTCGATTGCGTGAAGGCATCGAACGGTTTCGCATCACGGACATTAACAATCCCGCCGCGGCGGCTGAAGGCCAAAGTGGTATGGCGGTGATGTTCGACAACGCGAGCATGGAGATTTCTGAATTCAATCATGTCCCCGGGGGTGCCAACGTGCTCTATATGGACGGACACGTTGAGTTTCAGCGGTATCCGGGCGAGTTTCCGGTGACGACGGTTATGGCGTTCCTCATTGGACAGATTTAGTTTCATTTAGCCACAGAGATCACAGAGTACACAGAGAGATAGTGTTTTCAGGCGCAACGTGGAGCCACGATACGCTGTTACTAGTGCACGTTTAGTTTAATCGTATCCTTAAGGCGAATCCGCAATTCCAGTACGCTTACCGTAGGCATTGCTCCTACTGTCATCTCGAACGCATGTGAGAGATCTTCCCTGAGTCGCGTGTTGATCCCACGTACCAAGGAAGATTCCTCACATTCGTTCGGAATGACAGCCATCAAGGTAACCCGAGTTTGCACGACGGTTACACTCGAAAAAAATCGAGCGGTTTGCGCGTGATTCCGCATATGAATTGACTAAATTTGCTGTAAATCATTTTGGTCGCTCTCGGAAAAGATGTCCGTTAGCGAGCTTGTTTCAACTCCGTTTTCATTCATGAATGAACATGCCGTCTTCCTCGCGAATCTATTTCCACACAACTCTGGGTCCTCTGTGGCTAATCGATCTATACAATGCGAAAATGATCGACGAGTGTGCAGCGCCGTTCGCGAGAAAAGTTAATTGCAGTTGTGAGTCCTTCGCCGGTGGGACTGGCGATCGTGAATGACGTGTAGCCTTCGCCGCCAAGGCCGAGGCCGGCATAGGTAGGTCCGTTCTTCACGAAGACCGAACAGTTGATGCGCCGGGCCATGTCACTAAGTTTTTCGATATTGCGGGAATGCATCGTCGCTGTGTGACGGCGGCCGCCTTCGTAACGAACCGCCCAATCGATGGCTTCGTCGGCATCGCGCACCCGCACGATGGGCATCACGGGAAGCAGTTGTTCCGTCCAAGGCAGGGCGTGATCGCGATCGACTTCGCAAATCGCTAGGCGCACTTCCGGTCCCGCATCAATACCAATGGCATTGAGGATAGATCCCGCATTTTTCCCGATGTAGTCTTTGTTGATAACGCCTTTGCTTCCTTCACGGCTGAGGAAGATGGTGTCACATAGCCGGTCAATATCCGCGCCCTCAACTTCGACGGCGCCACAGGACACCATCTGGCGTTTGAGATCGTCTGCAACCGCATCGACAACGACGACGACCTTCTCCGCGATACAGACGATATTGTTATCGAGTGATGCACCATCGACGATGTTTCGCGCGGCGAGTGAAATGTCGGCTGTTTCGTCAACAACGGCAGGTGGATTGCCTGGACCTGCCGCGATGGTCTTTTTTCCGCTTTTCATGGCCTCTGCCACAACACCCGGCCCGCCGGTAACGCACAGAAGCGCGATACCGGAATGATGCATCACCGCTTGGGCCGTTTCGATGGAGGGTTGCGGGATACACGTCACTAAATTCCGAGGACCGCCCGCTTGTACAATGGCGTCATCCAGGAGTTGTACGCAGTAACTTGAACACTCTTGGGCCGCGGGATGCGCGTTGAATACCACGGCGTTACCGGCACTAATCATGCTGATGCTGTTATTGATGACGGTTTCGGTGGGATTCGTTGTCGGAATGATCGCACCAATAACGCCGAACGCGGCGCGCTCCATGAGTGCGAGTCCTCGATCGCCGCTGCTCGCGCGCGGCTCTAGTATCTCCGGCCCCGGCGTCTTCACTGTCACCAGGAGATTCTTTTTGACCTTGTCCACCGCGCGGCCAAGGCCCGTCTCTTCCACCGCGCGAATCGATAGTTCTTTGACGTGCGTCTTTGCCGTTTGTCGCATGGACGCGATGAGTTCGTAGCGAACGTGCAGAGGCAACGCGTTTAGGTGTTGAAACGCGACGCTCGCTCGAGCGACGGCATCGTCGACCTGGGACTGGACGCTTAATTCGGGCG
The DNA here is from genome assembly GCA_029262095.1 of Candidatus Hydrogenedentota bacterium. Taxonomy (GTDB): domain Bacteria; phylum Hydrogenedentota; class Hydrogenedentia; order Hydrogenedentales; family SLHB01; genus JAJDAB01. Next base: position 1,158 of record JAJDAB010000308.1, on the reverse strand, counting down.
ATGGACTCATGCTCGGTTACCCCTAAAACACGCAAGTATGCACGACCGTCAACGGTAAGAAAAGGGTATCACCACCAATGCCTCGCATAAATGCGTGGAATCGGTTGAAAGCGATATCCACCTCGGATACGATTGAGAAGTTGTCCTATGAAATTGTTTATTTTTCGACGATTGCGAAAGTGAAGGTATCTATGAAGCGGCGCGAATTTATCAAATCCACAGCGGCTGCAGTTGCGGCACCGTTTGTCCTGGGAAAGCGAGCCACTGGCGAGAACGGCGCAACGGCCGCACCGACCGAACAGATTACGTTGGGCTGTATCGGCGTCGGTGGACACGGCACGAGTTGGAATCTCGCTGCGTTCTTGAAGATTCCCGAAGCGCGGGTGGTGGCCGTATGCGATGTGTTTCGCGAGCGGCGCGAAAAAGCGCAGCGAATCGTCAACAAGGCCTACGGCAATACGGATTGCACTGAATATGGGGACTTCCGCGACGTCTTATCGCGCGACGATATTGATGCGGTGGTCATTTCGACGCCCGATCATTGGCACGTACCGATGTCGGTGATGGCGGCGCGCGCGGGCAAGGCGGTCTTCTGCGAGAAGCCGACGCTGACCATTGAACAGGGCCAGATCCTCATTGATGTCATCGAGGAAACGGGTGTGGTCTATCAGGGCGGCATTGAGGATCGCTCCGTTGAAATCTATCACCGCATGGCGGAATTGGTTCGCAACGAACGTCTTGGAAAACTGGAACGCATCCTCGTCGCACTGCCGGAGGGTGAAGTTTTCCCGGAAGAAAAACCGATACCGGTACCGGATGGGCTCGATTACGACCTGTGGCTTGGTCCGGCTCCGTTTACGCCGTATACGCCAACCAAACTTGGGCCACAGGAATGGCGCAACGTCTGGGATTATTCCGGGGGCAAGCTGACGGACTGGGGCGCACACCTCATGGATACCGCGCAAGTCGCGATGTTTGAAGAACACGGCGGACCTGTTTCAATCAATGGCGAAGGGACTTTTCCCGAGAACGCGATGTCGAATGCAGCGGTCACGTACAAAATTCGATATCGCTATGCCAGTGGTGTGGAGATGCTGGTCAAATCCGGGGGCACGGGGATTCGATTCGAGGGGAGCGACGGTTGGATAGAAAGTCCGG
>JAJDAB010000307.1 GCA_029262095.1 Candidatus Hydrogenedentota bacterium | reverse complement strand
GGCTATGAATTTTCAACCGGTCACCAACTTTGGCATTTGGATTTAGGGCTTGCCCCTCTTCGAGCGGCATTTGTAGGGCAGGATCTTCAACCTCGTCGACGACTTCTTTGATCTCGTACACGTCAACCTTGAACGTATTTGGGTTGAAATCGACCGTAATTTCGGCCTGTGGTGGGAAGCTCTTACGCGCAGCGCTCTCCAAGGCTGTTTGAATGGCATCCACCAACGTATTTCTGTCGACCCGCTTCTCTGCTTGAAGCTGCTGCAGAATGACCTGCAAATTCGTGTCCACGGGCACTCTCCTTGCGTGTTGGACGCGTGGAAGCGTAAGGCCCCACCTAAAACTCGCGCCGCGTTTTGCTCTCGATTGTCAGCTAGTTAATCTTTGCTTGCCGGGCAATCTCCTCTACCCCTTGCCGCACGCTAACGATTAGCGCACCAGCTTGGCGGTCCTGATATTGTCCAAATGTATCGAAACACTGTCATCTTCCAATGCTAACTGCACCATTCCGTCGTTCATCTCGCCGATGACGCCTTTAAAGCGTTTCCGGCCCGCAATCGACGCGTGCGTACTTATCCGAATCGTTTCGCCCGAAAACCGCTCAAAATCGGCCGACTTCCGTACGGGACGTTCAATTCCTGGTGACGATACTTCCAAAACATATGCGCTACTCACGAAATCCGCTGCATCAAGCAGCGGCCCAATTAACCGGGTCGCTTCAGCGCACTGATCCAAGGTCACTCCGCCTTCGCGGTCCAAATAGACCCGCAACGTGGGGCGACCATCCTGCTGCAAATATTCAATTTCAACCAGCTCGAATCCGCATGTCTCTAGCGGCGGTTCCAACTCGGCCCAGGCTCGCGTTACGACTTCTTCCGGCATCGAAATTATGTCCGATCCAACTAAAAAGAGTGGGCTTGAACCCACTCCTCCGCAATTCAGAGCCTAAACGGACAGACTTTAGCACATTAGACGATGAGCAATCAAGGAGTTTTCGGTGAGCGGGGCCGGATCGAGTGCGGAAATGTAAACAACACTTTACCTAAAGGCAAACGACTGCAAGATTTCGCCCGCCGCTACCTTCGGCCCTGTGGGAGTAGTAACGACCGGTGCTCATCGTGCAATGACTGACCACATGGACCTGATCGAACGGGACTCCTGCCTCTTCGAATTGGAGACGATTGGCGCCCCACAGATCTAGTAGCCGCCCGTGGCGAGGTAAACCCAGTGCCGAAAATGCGTCGGCAATCTCTTCGGAAACTTCATACTGATCCGGGCCGGCGGATGGGCCAATCACGACATGTACGTTCTCGGATTTGCTCTCGAAGACGCTGGCCATTTTGTCCACGATAATAGCTGCGATGTTGCCCATCGTTCCGAGTCGTCCCGCATGACCGACAGCGACGACTCCAGCTACTGGGTCGCATAGCAGGAGTGGGACGCAGTCTGCGACCGATACGCCAATGGGCAGCCCGCGTTCCGAGGTGATGATCGCGTCGCTATCCGCCGGGGCCGTCGCCGCGTCGAGTCCACCCTTCCCGCGATCAAGACCGCTCACACGAGTCACGTCTACTCCGTGAACTTGGCGGACCGCGATCAGAGACGCACTATCCAAGCCAATAGCGGAAAGGAAGGAGCAACGCCCTTCTTTTCCAGCAAAATCGTTCGACGCTGCGGGTAGCCGGCAATCACCATCTGTAAGGTCGGACATCGCGGCCACAGATACGCCGAGGGATTCGAGCGTGTCGAATCGAATCACAGGATATACCGGGTCAGATCCTGCTTCTCCGAGATGTCGGCCAGCTTCGATTCTACGTCCTCGTCAGAGAAACGCACCGTCTTGCCGTGATTGGGCTCCGCGTCATAGAGCAAATCTTCAAGTAGATACTCCATCACGGTATGCAGACGTCGCGCGCCGATATTCTCCGATTCGTCGTTCACCTGCTGACAAATCCGAGCGATGGCGTCCACGGCGGCATCATCAAATTCTACGGTGACACCTTCGGTCCCCAGCATGGCCTGATATTGCTTTATGAGCGACGCCTTCGGCTCGCGAAGAATTCGGGCTAAGTCTTTGGCCTCCAGGTTATTCAGTTCGACACGAATTGGAAACCGACCCTGCAACTCGGGAATTAGGTCGGACACCTTGGTCATATGAAACGCACCGGCGGCAATGAACAAGATATGATCAGTCTTTACAGACCCGTACTTCGTTGCTACGGTGCTGCCTTCGACAATCGGTAGAATGTCGCGCTGTACGCCTTCGCGCGAAATGTCCGGCCCCGAGCCGCCGCTCGTCCTGCCCGCGATCTTGTCGATTTCGTCGAGGAATACCATGCCCGAATTCTCGGCCCGCTCAATCGCGATCTTCACGACCGCGTCCATATCCACTAGGTTCGCGAGTTCTTCCTGCTCCAAGAGCTTTCGGGCTTCTCTTACGGTTGTTTTTCGCTTTGCGCTGCGTTGGGGCATGAACTTTCCGAGCATATCTTGGAGGTTCACGCCCATTTCTTCGAGTCCGGAATTGGAAAACACCTGCATCATCGAGGTATTTCCCGATTCTTTCAGGTCTACCTCGACCGACCGGTCGTCCAATTCCCCCGCTCTAAGTTTTCGTTGGAGCATCTCGCGGGTCTTGGCGTGGCCGTCTTCCTGCGATGCTTCCACTACTCCGGGCTCGTCGCCGCCACTCGGATCCGCAGGGCGATAGACACGCTGTGGTCTCGTAGGCTGTGGCGGGAGCAGAATATCCAGCACCCGTTCTTCGGCGTTTGCCTTCGCTTTTTCCGAGACCTCTTTTTCCATTTCCGCGCGTACGAGCGAAATGGCAACCTCGGTCAATTCCCTGATCATCGATTCACAGTCCCGGCCGACGTAGCCGACTTCGGTGAACTTGGATGCTTCCACTTTCACGAACGGCGCATCGACCATTTTGGCCAGGCGACGGGCGATCTCGGTCTTACCCACCCCGGTCGCGCCAATCATGATGATGTTTTTCGGCGCGATTTCATCACGCATTTCCTCGGGGAGCTGCTGGCGCCGCCACCGATTCCGGAGCGCAATCGCCACTTTTCGTTTAGCTGCGTCTTGACCAATGATATACCGGTCCAAGGACGCAACAATTTCCTTTGGTGTCAACTCCGTCATGCTAGGCTCCGGGTTTGCCCGGGGCTAAAACACCACCAAGCCGATCCATTTTGTCTACGCGTTTGTGATGCCGTTCCGCATCTGAAAAATCGGTCGAAAACCACACGTCTGCTATTTCGATGCATTCATCAAGCGACAGCATGCGCCTGCCGAGGCACAGAACGTTCGCGTTGTTGTGTTCCCGCGATAACGCGGCCGCCTCGATAGACCAGCAAACCGCAGCACGGATTCCGGGATTGCGATTCGCGGCCATCGACATTCCAATGCCGGTGCCACAAATGATAACGCCTCGTTCCACACGACCGTCTAAAACTGCGTCACAGACCTTTTGGGCGTAATCCGGGTAATCAACCGGATCGGAATTGTCAGGACCGTAGTCGAAGACTTCGTGCCCAGTCTTCGAGAGATGATCGCGTAGTCCGGCCTTAAATCCGGGATCACCCTCCCATCCCGCGTGGTCACTTCCAATGGCAATTTTCATGTTAGTTCCGATTCCAACGTAGGTACCCTATTTGTACGCATTCTATGCGCCCATGCGCGGGGCGGGCAATTCGAGCTATTCGGCCAAACAGGCGGCGATCGCCTCGGGACGAATTTCCCCCTCACGTACCACAACCCCTGCCGCAACGTCATAAATTGTAGACGGCTTCCCGGGAGCGAAATCGCCGCTGTCGATTGCGATGGATACGCCTGGGAGTCCCAGATTCCCCAAGCGTATCGTTGGCGATTCACCCGAAATGTTCGCCGAAGTCGATGTAATGCCCCGCCCGAATCGGGCGCAGACGGCACGAGCGACTGTAGACGCAGGACATCGAACGCATATGTTCGAGCGACCGGCGGTGAGTATCTCCGGCACGATGGTGGCCTTTGGCAGGACTAGACTCAATGGGCCAGG
>JAJDAB010000306.1 GCA_029262095.1 Candidatus Hydrogenedentota bacterium | reverse complement strand
CGCGCATAGCCCAGGTCACATCCCAAATAGTATTCGCCACCATCCACGTTATAGGGGGCTTCAAATTCATCGCCTTCGTTCAATGTGATTCGGCAGTTCGTCGTCGCGTCATCGACGCAAGCAAGGTAATCGTCGAGCCGGAATACGGCATGCTCTGGCGCGCCGTGTTGGCCGAGCACGCGGTGGATATACCCGGGCGCATCGCGACCACCATACAACCGCGCCAGTTCCGCATCTTTGACTTCGTCGTAATCCGGATGCAAATACGATGGCCAATTATGCTTTTCATAGAGCGGGTCTTGCGACATACGGTAGAACCCGTTGCGCAACCCGTTCGGCACACCGTACACCCAACGATTTCCGCCCGCGTTCAACGCCTGCAGAATCTCGCCCCAAGCGGCATCCGTCATTTCCTGCGCTTCATCAATGATCTGCCAATCGACATGCATGCCCTGAAAATTTACGCCGCGCGGCCCGGAAAGCCGTCCCCACAACTGAAATCCATTGCCAAACCGGAGATACCACGAAGGCGATCGTCGAAATTCGACCAAGTTCCCAACCAGCCCGGGCGTATCGTGGATGCGACGAACGATGCGATGCATCAATGGAAACAAGTGGTTTTCGCATTGCGTGGCAATCAGCATTTGCCTGTTGGGCTGCGCGATACTCGCCCAGGCCGCCATCAACTCAATCTCAGAAGTCTTTCCGACATCGCGGCCATCACAATGGACTTTGCGCGTTGCACAGGACTCCAGCGATCCAAGCTGGTACGGGCGAACACTCCAAGGATTGCCCGCATCATTCAACAAATTTGCGCGGGTAAACGCGGACCGCTCCATCAACGAGTTCCAGAATTTTACTTCGATGGAATCGAAGCCGCGCTGCGAAAGTCGGGGTTGCGCGATCGATTTTTCCCAAGCCGAATCGTACTGCCTGTTGGATTCTTGCCACGCGTCAACTGCGGCACTTATTTCCTGTGAGTTCACCGTGCGGAGGGAATCATCGCGGTCAGTTCACGATTGCGCTCTTCGAGCGCTCGCATTTCGCGACGGCGTTCGTTTTCCGCAGCGACCGCCTCTTCCAACACGCCATCGGCTCGTTCCAGTATTGGCGTCGCCAAATCTGCAAGACTCGGCACATGGCTACTCGCCTCAGTGCCACAGACGCCTTCGAGCTCGTTCAAGGCTTTTCGCATGCGATCCCACGCCTTGGCCAGCGACTCAATACCTGGATGCAATACCAGCGAACCTACATCGATCTTGGCCGCGCTGGATCGCTTATGACCATTCGAAGAAACACCGTTTACCACAGGATGCTGCTCGTCAATTTTCGGGGGCGGGTCGGCCACCACGCCTTCGGCAAATACCGCCCGCTCAATGTTCCGCGCGACTCGGTACTGCGTAATGACATCGTGCATACGCAATACGACAAAAGGTGAGGCCTCGACACTGCGAGATTCCAACAATGTCTCAAATCCCGCCACGAGCTTTTCGATAGTAGCCCGGTCCGGCGCCCGCTTTGCTGCCGGGTCGCACACCAACCGGTTGATGAGCGGTCTCAAATCCATGTCGAAATCCTCCTTCTACCGTTGGGGCCGTATGTTGCACCGGATAATCGCCACCAGGCGATATCCAATAAACCCTTCGGGTCGGCATTTCGTCTATTCTGCGTGGGGCACTGTACTTAGGAGGAGAATTACCATGTCTTATCGCCAAGCACTCGCCGGAACCTTCCTGTTAGTCGCCGTAACTGCGTTGTCAGTCCCGGCATACGCGGACCGGGACGAATACACCCAGGAAACGGAACATACCTTTGAAATCCAGGGCGATGGGCACATCAGCGCCTCCACACCGGACGGAAACGTGACCGTCGAGGCCTGGGATCGCGACGATGTATCCCTGTTAGTCACGAAGCGCATTCGTACCCGACGAAGCGCGTCATCTGCCGAGGGATACTTCAGTAAGATGCGGGTCGATTTCGCGAACACGGCCAGTACGTTGGACATCAAGGGCGACGTCCCCGATTACCGGATAGGAGTTGGATACGGCTTCAGCATCGATTATGCTCTCCGCGTCCCGGACGGCGTCAGTGTCGAATTGCGCACGTCAGACGGCATCGTCCGCGTTGCTGGCGTATATGGAAAGATAAATGCCAGGAGTTCCGATGGCGATATAGCGGTTGACAACATCGGCCCCGCGGAACTGCGCACCAGCGATGGAGACATTCGTGCGGAAGCGGTCGAGGGCGATATCTCCGCCATTACGTCCGATGGTGAAATTCGAGTCTCTAACGTCGCTGGAGATGCGTACCTTCGCAGCAGCGATGGCAATGTCGACTGCCGCGAGGTCAGTGGACTTGTCGTAGTCCAACTCTCGGATGGCGATGTCCGCCTGCAAGCCATTCGTGGTGGCGTCACCGCGCGATCTTCGGATGGCGAAATTGTGGTCCGCGACGCTGCCGGTCCGGTCGAACTCAAAACATCAGACGGCAATATTGAATTATCATTGGCTGAACCCATCCCCATGTCACGAGTCGCATGCACGTCCAGCAATGGCGACATCCGCCTGAACTTACCTGAGAGTGCAGCATTCACCGTCGAGGCGCGCACATCCTCGGGCCGCGTCAACATGGGACTGGCAGGCAAATTTCATCACGACAAGAACGGAAAACGTGTCGAAGGCGATGCCAATGGCGGCGGACCCGCCGTCACATTGCGCACGTCTGACGGGTCGATCGTGGTCGAACCGGCGTAACGGCTATCCATGGCGCAATTTAAACGCCACGGCCGGACCCGTCCACGTCACCAATAGTACAAGAATCCAGATTCGGCCTTGCAGAACATTGTAATCCGCGAACAACCGCTGCCACGGATGCCCTGTAACGTAGTGGCCAAATCCGAATTCGAACGCTACGGTCGCGACCAACCATAACGACCCTACGGCCCATGCTTGTGCATTCGTGGACACCCTGAGAAACGATAGCGCGGCCAAACAAACGCCGAAGAAGATCGTGCTCACCGCCAAGGTTCCGATCTGGTGGGCTCGCAGATCGCCCAAATGGGGCGTGAGCCAAATCTCGCGCGCAAAACCACATGCAATGGCGATACCAGCGAAGCCAATCCAAATCGCAATCGCGCGAACGAGTGTTGCCATCATCAATCCAGCGGGGTGAACAGTTCGACCACCTGTTCATGCAGCTTCGCGGCAAGTTCCTTTCGGTCCGTACTGGCAATCGGTTCGGATCCGAAACGCACGGTTGCATGAATATACGGCAACGAAAGAATGTTGAGGATATTCCGAAACAAGGATACGCCGGGCATCCAAACGACCACATCTTTCGCGGGCGGACATCCTTCGGGTGTCGCATACGATAGCGCCGCGTAATGAACCGGTACGCCTTTTGCCACGGCCGGCTCGAGCAAGGACGCCTTAAAATCGGCGACTTGTGCATCTTGCGAAATGCCACCTTCGATAAAAATGTGCATGCCGATACCCCGGTCATACGCGTCCGAGAGCTTCGCGTTTACGCGATGCGTGTCTCGACGATCTTCGCGGTTGATGAATAGCGTATTGAGGTTGACCGACATCCGCCCCATCACGGGCCAGTGTTCTAAATCGGCCCGGGAAACGAACGAGCACCCGAGCTGAGACCACATCATCACCATGTCGATATACGTAAGGTGGTTGGAGACTTGGATAAATGGTGCGGTGGGCGGCGTGCCGTGAACCGTTACATGAATCCCCGCGATATGGGTTACGCCTTTCGCCCAAAAACGAATCAACGCGGTCTGTGCGCGCAAGCGCCGCTCCCACCAAAAATGATGCGAGAGATTGCTCACCACCATCAAGGAATACAGCTCGATCGTCCAGAGAACGATTAACAGAAACCGGGTGTAACCACGTGTAGTTGCCAAGAACGACACTTCGTCACGAAACCTTAAAACCTGAATTCAACTCGACGAACCCCATACCCCATTCCCCTCCGCGATAAATCTTCACACGCGACTCGCCCCGACCAGTTGGACAACTCGGCAAACTGCGGGGTACTTTACAACAATCGCGGATGGATTGTAATTGCCCCGCAACGAAACTCTCATGCGAACAATGCCCGGTGTGGTGTACGCGTTCGCGCGTTGAGGATGACGCTTCATTGAAATCGCCTGAGCTCGAAGACTTGAACAAAGCCCTGCGCAGGAGCCGCGATCAATTCCCGTCTTCCATTCCGATGCGCCGCTCTCTGCAGACCATTCAGGCCGAACGAGCCCCTATACCCGAAGGGCTCCAGGTTAACGTGATGCAGATTGGCGACCGACCTGCAGAGCATTTGTCGTTCGCAAATCACGACGAAAATGGTGCACTGCTCTACCTCCACGGCGGCGGTTACTCCCTGTGTTCGCCCTTTACACACCGAGCGCTCGCTGCAAATATCGGCCGCGCCGCAGGGCTCAACGCATTGGTCCCAGACTACCGACTCGCACCTGAGCATCCGTTTCCAGCGGCGATTGACGATGCCGTCGCGGCATATCGCTGGCTGATCGAAGAGGGCGCACCGCCAGACCGCATCGTCATCGCTGGAGATTCCGCTGGTGGCGGATTAGCGCTTGCGACGATGTTGGTCATACGCGACGCAGGCGAACCGTTACCCGGTGCCGCCGCACTCATTTCGCCGTGGACCGACCTCGCCATGACCGGTGAGTCAACGAAGACGCGCCAGAAAGACGACCCTATGCTGTATCGAAGTGGTTTGCTCGAACACGCCGAAATGTATCTGGGCGATCACGATCGTAAAGACCCGCTGGCATCGCCACTGTACGCGGATCTTGCCGGGCTTCCTCCACTCATCATTCACGTCGGCTCCGCCGAAATCTTGGTCGACGACTCAACGCGACTCGCCGAACGCGCGAAAGCGGCTGGTGTCGAGGTATCACTCCGCATATACCAGGACATGATGCACGTCTGGCACTATTTCGCAGGCATATTGTCCGAGAGCGAAGAGGCCATCAATCAGATCGGGCGATTTGCACGAGGGAAAATCGCCCATGGATAAACCGTCGCAAGATATCGATGCGCTACGGTCGGAAGGGGACTTAAATGTCTCGCCTCGGCGGCAAGTGTGGAATGACGCGAACATCGACGATGAAACCTCTGCGATGCTCGACGAAGACGCGCGTCTGTTTCTCCATCAATCGTTGTCGACACCGTGCCTGAACGTCCTGAAGAGCTGCGAAGGTACTACGCTCGAAGATAACCAAGGACGCCGCATCCTCGATTTCCACGGCAACAGCGTGCATCAGTTGGGTTTCGCAAACCCTCGCGTACTGCAAGCGATAAAAGATCAGCTCGACGACTTGTCATTTTGTACAAGGCGTTACACCAACCAAACCGCTATCGATCTCGCACGAAAACTGACCGAACTCGCACCGGGAACTCTGGACAAAGTCCTGTTCGCGCCAGGTGGCGCGGAAGCAATGGGCATGGCCCTCAAACTGGCGCGCGCCGCCACCGGGCGCTTCAAAACCATCTCCATGTGGGACGCGTTTCACGGTGCATCGCTCGACACGATCTCTATCGGCGGAGAGGCGATCTTTCGTAAAGATGCCGGACCATTGTTGCCGGGTGCCGAACATGTACCGCCGCCCGACAACCGGCACTGTCCCTGGGAATGCGGCGACACGTGCACGCTCCAATGCGCGAAATATATCGACTACGTCCTTGAAAAGGAAGGCGATGTAGCAGCTGTGATCGCAGAAACCGTCCGCAGCACGCCCTACATCCCCGCGCCAGACTATTGGCGCATCGTCCACGAGGCATGCGACCGTCACGGGGCGCTACTCATCCTCGACGAGATTCCAACGTGCCTCGGCCGGACCGGAAAAATGTTCGCGATCGAACACTACGGCATCGTGCCGGACATGCTCGTCATCGGCAAAGGCCTCGGCGGCGGCGTGATGCCGCTCGCAGCGCTCATCGCGAAAAGCGATCTAAACATCGCGCCCGATCGTGCGCTTGGTCATTACACCCACGAGAAAAATCCCGTGGCGTGTGCTGCGGCGTTGGCGGCAATTGCATGCATCGAAGAGGATGGCTTACTCCCCCGATCAACAGAATTGGGCGAATACGCGCTGGACAAACTGCGGGCCATGCAACAACGGCAACCCCTCGTCGGGGATGTACGAGGCATCGGTCTACTGATGGGCGTCGAGCTTGTCCGTGATCGCAGCACCGGCGAAAGGGCCATCGACGAAGCTGAACAAGTAATGTACGCCGCCCTCGAACGCGGCCTCAATTTCAAACTCAGCATGGGCAACGTTCTTACACTCGCGCCCCCACTCACCATCGCCACCGCTGAACTGGATACCGCATTCGACATCCTCGAATCCTGCATCGCCGACGTCAGCGCCGGACAATAAGCCATATGGAGTGCGGCGGCTTGCTGCCGCTTTCACCAAGGGGGCTCGCCCCGGCATTGATGCTAATTACGTGTCTCTGAATCAAGCTCGTTAACAACGGAAGCAAGCTTCCTAGAAAAAGCGCAGGCAAGCCTGCGCACTCCATATGGACCAATCCTCTAAAACACAAAAAAGTGGCGCCCGGTGGGGTCGACCGGGCGCCATGAAAAGGGAGGAGGAGGGGTGGTTATTGGGCTGTTGGTTGAGGGTTTTCCTCCCTTTGAGGGGCTTATTTAGTTACCGCTTTGGCCTTGGCAGTGCAACGTACCGCGCCAACTCTCCATCGAAGACGTGCAATACAATCACACGTTTGCTTGCGGGAATTTCATCAATTGCCTGCAAAAACTCCTGGTCATTCGCTACGGGGGTGTCGTTCACTTCTTGAATCAGATTGCCTTGGCGAATACCTTTCAAAAAGGCTGGGCCGCCGGGCGTGACGCGTGAGACTAAGACGCCACGTTCACCCTCGAATCCGAGTTGAGCCGCGATATCCTCATCAAGATTCTGAATCGAAATCCCGATTTCCTTCAACGCCGATGGCTCCTCTTCGCGACGGGAACCGGCTCGCGCCAACTGCGTCGGATCATCCGGAAGCTTACCCACGCGGACATCGAATTCTTGCGGACGCGCATTCCGTAAGACGACTAGCGACACTTTCTTGCCAGGCCGCACCATCGAAATCTTGTTGCGAAAGTCGCCGCTGTCCAAGACTTCATCACCATTCAGTTTCACAATGATGTCCTGCGACTGTAGACCAGCTTCCGCCGCTGGCGTCTCGGGCATAACTTTCTGAACGAACACACCGTTCGCGCCACGTTTTAGCCCTTGGCCCTCGGCCATATCCGGATCCAACCTCTCGATCATCACGCCCAAGTAACCGCGAGTCACCGAACCGCCATCTTTCAGTTGCTCCATGACAAACGAGGCCATGTCGACGGGAACCGCGAGTCCGATGCCGTTATATCCGCCCGACCGGCTGATGATCGCGGTATTCACGCCAACCACCTGGCCATCAAGGTCGATGAGTGGACCGCCGGAGTTACCCGGATTAATGGCCGCGTCGGTTTGGATAAAATTCTCATACCCTTGTTGTCCAAGGATCCGCATACCCGTTCGCCCTTTGGCGCTTACGATACCTGCGGTAACGGAGTTCGTTTGACCGAACGGACTTCCTATCGCCAACACCCACTCGCCCACTTGAAGACGATTCGAATCACCCATTTCAAGGTATGGGAATCCAGTGCCATCGACTTTAATGAGCGCAATGTCTGATTGCGGGTCCGCGCCGATCACTTCTGCTTCGTATTCATCACCATCATTGGTAAACACACTAACTTTGTCTGCGCCACCGACAACATGATTGTTCGTGATGAGATAGCCGTCCGCGGAAATGAAGAACCCGGATCCCTGGCCACGCTGCCGCTGCGGGGCTTCGGATTCATCGGGCAGGAAACGACGGAAAAATTCGCCTTGCGGTCCAAGTTTATCGAGTGGGATTTCCCGGCCGCGCGAATCACGAATGCTGCGTTCCACTTCCCGTTCGACCTGAACGAATACGACAGCGGGCGACGCCTTCGCACTGACCGCCGCGAATGCTTGACCTTGCTGTTTGAGCGCGTTGATCGCATCATCGGCCTGTGCAGAAACCGGCCCGCCGGTCGGTGTAAGAACGCTGACCGATGCTACTAGTATCACCGCTACCGCGCCGACGATTGCCATTTGCGCAGTACGTTTGTACGTAATCATGATCATCTCCTTTGACTCCATCTGAGCTTCGCTCTCTGACGTTTAGAGTGGCCTACGCCAACCGCTTCATAGAAGCACTTCGCGTGCCAATTCCATCATTCGTTATAAAGTACCGCAATCCGTTCAGTTGGAGCACAAACATCACGAAACGCCATTCTCATTCTCGTCTTAATTAATACCCAGACCCCCATTTGAGGTTTCATCGCATTCTCAGGATAATCGGGGGTACGGTTTGGGCCTAGCAATTTAGACTGTTTTCGCTTGCAATGATTCATGCCCATTCATTCCTGGTGCGTCCCACCTGGTGTCTTTTTGCGTCTAACTGATTACAAACAAACATGTTATGTAGTCGTATCCATAACCATGTAGTGGAGAGAATCACGTGACAAAACGACTATTAGTGCTTCCGGATGAGGTTCGAAAACCCGGTGCACTCGATCTCGGGACCATTGCGGTCAATCAATACAATAAGTCACTCGCCCAAGAACTTGAGTCGGGGCCCAGCATTTCGCCGGATCGCGCCAAACGTATTTACCGGGACATGGTCATCATCCGCACGTTCGAAACGATGCTCGACCAAATCAAAAAACTAGGGTCATTCGAAGGCGTTGAATACCAGCACGCCGGCCCGGCGCATTTGTCGATCGGCCAGGAAGCTGCAGCGGTCGGCCAATGCGTACACCTCGGCGTGAACGATCATTTGTTTGGCAGCCATCGGAGTCACGGGGAAATCATCGCGAAGGGTTTGCGCGCGGTCGAAGATTTAACAGGCAACGAGCTTGAATCGATCATGCAATCTTATTTCGATGGCGCGATTCTCGCGGTCGTCGATAAGCCCGGCGAATCGGCAAACGGCGCTACGACACTCCCCGATCAAGACGCCGAGGAATCGCGAGGAATCGACTTTCTTCTGTACGGGTTACTCGCCGAAGTGTTCGCACGAGTCACCGGTTTCAACAAAGGCATGGGCGGATCGATGCACGCGTTCTTCATGCCCTTCGGTATTTATCCGAACAACGCGATCGTCGGCGGCAGCGCGGACATCGCAGCGGGGTCCGCTCTATACAAGAAAGTACGCCGCGCCGAAGGCATAGCGATCGCCAACATCGGCGATGCGGCGATTGGTTGCGGACCCGTCTGGGAAGCGATGGGCTTTTCGTCGATGGGTCAATTCAACACGCTTTGGGATGAAGCATTTCGCGGTGGATTGCCTATCGTATTCAACTTCATGAACAATTTCTATGGCATGGGCGGTCAACCCATCGGAGAGACCATGGGGTTTGAACGGCTCGCCCGCGCGGGCGCGGCCATCAACCCGGACAACATGCACGCCGAATGTGTAGACGGCAACAATCCGCTCGCAGTCGCCGACGCTTATGGACGTCTGGTTCCAATTCTTGCGAACGGTGACGGGCCTGCGTTATTAGAAGTCCTCTGCTATCGCCAATCCGGACATTCACCGAGCGATCAGAGTTCTTACCGCGAACGTGAAGAGATTGAGCGCTGGCAAGCAGTCGACCCCATTTCCGAGTTCGGCTCCGCCCTCATTGAAGCGGGCATCGCCGACGCCTCGGACCTGGAACGCGTACAAGCCTACGCCACGGAAGCCGTGCGCCGCGCATGTGTACGTGCCATCGACATGGACTTATCGCCGCGTCTGCCGCTTCGCACCGGAGTTGATCTCGAAGCGCTGGAGTTTTCCAATCAGTCCGATGACGCGTTACCCGGGCTAGACCGCGCCGATGACGTGCTGATGCCGCTGGAAGACAATGCACGTGTCAAACAGATCGCGAAGAAATCACGCCGCGGCATCGATCCCGCCAGCGGCAACCCGCTCAAAGAAATGCGCGCGGTCAGTGTGCGCGACGGACTGTTCGAAGCAATCGCACATCACTTCTACAACGACAGCCGCCTCGTCGCATATGGTGAGGAAAACCGTGATTGGGGCGGGGCATTTGGCGTCTATCGCGGCCTAACCGAGGCATTGCCCTATCATCGCTTATTCAATTCCCCGATATCCGAAGGCGCCATCGTCGGAACCGCGGCGGGATACGCGCTCGAGGGTGGCCGTGCACTCGTCGAACTCATGTACTGCGATTTCATGGGCCGTGCAGGCGACGAAATTTTCAACCAGCTCGCGAAGTGGCAAGCGATGTCCGGCGGCTATTGCCGAATGCCGGTCGTATTGCGCGTCTCCGTGGGCAGCAAATACGGCGCACAACATTCGCAAGATTGGACCGCGCTTTGCGCCCACGTCCCCGGCCTAAAAGTCGTGTTTCCCGCGACCCCCTATGGTGCGAAAGGGTTGATGGCCGCAGCACTGAGCGGGTCGGACCCGGTCATCTTCTTCGAAAGCCAACGCATCTACGACATGACCGAGCGGTTCGCCCCTGAAGGCGTGCCCGCGGAGTACTACACCGTGCCCATCGGCAAAGCGAACATCGTGAAGCCCGGGAGTGATCTCACGATTCTCACATTCGGTGCGACGCTCTACCGCGCAGTGGAAGCTGCCGCCCAATTCGAATCGCAGTACGGAATTTCCGTGGAGCTCATTGACGGCCAAAGTCTGGTGCCGTTCGATCTCGAATGTGTCTATCAGTCCGTTCGCAAGACCGGCAAGCTACTGCTCGCAAGTGATGCATGCGAACGCGGCAGCTACTTGCACACCGTCGCTTCACAAATCACTCAGGTCGCATTCGATGAATTGGACGCACCGCCGTGCATCATCGGCGCGATCGATTCGATCGTTCCGCCAGCCGAACTCGAATCGTTTTACTACCCGCAACCCGAGTGGTTTCTCGACGCGTATCACACGCAGATTGCGCCATTGCCAAACTATGAAGCCGTCATGGATCGATCG
>JAJDAB010000305.1 GCA_029262095.1 Candidatus Hydrogenedentota bacterium | reverse complement strand
AGAAAATCCCGGATATTAATAGTGGATTGCGCGTGATGCGCCGCGAAATGTTGATGTGTTTCGCGCCGGCCTTGTCCGGTGGGTTTTCGTTTACGACGACGATCACGATCATCGCTTTTCTTACACACCATTTTGTTGATTATCGTCCCGTGGCCTATCACCCACGGACGGATGCCAGCCACGTTCGTTACTTTCGTGATACGTTGCGATCGGCACAGATCATTCTCATGACAATCCTATTTTTTAATCCGATCAAGTTGTTCATTTTGCAGTGTCTCGCGACGCTATCGGCTGTGTCGATCCTTGCTGTTCTGGGTCTTGTCTTTCCAGACGCAGGACTCGCACTATTGATTCTTGGGGTCGCCTTGGCGTCCACGAGTATTCTGGCTGGTCTTGGGTTTCTCGCCGAGCAGCGCCGCATCCAATACATCGGCATCGTCTTCCCGGATCGCGGTTACGTGCCACGCGACCGGCGCGACAAATGACTGGACGCTAGTCGGCTGTGTGCGGCATATGCGGCATCGTCTATACGGACCGGGAGCGTGTTCCTGACCGCAATTGTCTTGACGCCATGACTGCTACCCTGCGGCACCGTGGACCCGATGGTGAAGACTTCGTTATCGAACCCGGCGTAGGGCTTGCACATACTCGCCTTTCCGTTATCGATATCGAAGGTGGCGGACAACCGATGTCCGATGAGACCGGTGCCGTCACGATCGTCTATAACGGCGAAATCTACAACTATCGCGAACTGCGTGGTGAACTCGAGAACTTGGGTCGACGCTTTCACACCCAAAGCGATACGGAGTCCCTCTTACAAGCGTACCTCGAATGGGGCATCGAGTTTTTGGACAGGGTCAATGGGATGTTTGCTGTTGCGATTTGGGATCGCCGCACTGAGGAGCTGTTCCTGGTACGTGATCGACTCGGGGTTAAACCGCTGTACTGGTCGGAGTTCGGGGACGGTATCGCTTTTTCATCCGAACTCACGGCGTTGCGTAAGTCGGGTCATGCCGCAGGCGGTTTGAACCGGACGGCTATCGGCGATTACGTCGCACTTAGCTACATCCCGGGAGAGGACTCCGTCATTGAAGGCGTGCGCCGATTACAGCCGGCTACGTACCTTCATTGGAGACGCGGCGGTACTTTGTCATTGCACAGGTACTGGAATCTTGCAGAGATTTGGTCGGGTGCTTCCAGAAATGAACAGCCGGATGCTGCGATCGAGGCGGAGTTTTTGGCATTACTTGAACAGGCTACTTCGCGCCGTCTCGTTTCCGATGTGCCGCTCGGTGCGTTGTTGAGTGGGGGGATCGATTCGAGCGCGATTTGTGCGCTTGCGATGAAGTCCGTTGGCGAGCTCGCCACTTTTAGCGCAGGGTTCAAGGAAGCCACGTTTGATGAACTGCCCTACGCGCGAGAGATGGCGCAGTTTTTGGGCACGCAACACCACGACGATATTGTCGAGTGCGAGAGTCCGGACATGCTGATCGAAATCGCCGGACATCTTGATGAACCGTTCGCTGATACGTCGGTACTGCCGACGTATGTCCTATGTCGATCCGCAAGACAACGGCTCACGGTTGCGCTTTCTGGTGACGGTGGCGACGAACTCCTCGCTGGCTACACAACGCATTCCGCCGATGCGTTACATCGGACGATCCGTCATGTACCTTCACCATTCCTGCGTGTTGCTAGTCGCCTTGCTACGTTGCTCCCGGATTCTCGGAGTAAAGTTGGCACGTTGTTCAAACTCAAACAGTTCATGCGTGGTGCCACGCTCGATTCTGCCGGCGCGCATGCGTCTTGGCGCATGTTGGCGCTCTCTGACGGCTTACGCGATCTCATCGATCCAGATTTTTGGTCGGATGACACGGATCCATTTCGGACGTCGACCGCGGCGTACAATGAAGTCCCTGATCTGAATCCGCTGGACCGGGCGCTCTATGTCGACTACCGGACGTGGTTGCCCGACGACATACTCGTGAAGGCTGATCGCGCGAGCATGGCGCATGGCCTGGAAATTCGCAGCCCGTTCCTTGACCACAAACTCGTTGAATATTGCGCTGGACTTCCGCCTCGATTCAAAATCAGAGGTCTGCGTGGGAAGTATTTGCTTAAGCGTGTTGCGGAACAGTTGGTGCCCAAGCGAATCGTGCAACGACCTAAGCGCGGGTTCAATGCGCCGGTGAGTCATTGGATAGCCGGACCGTGGCGCGAGTTGGTAAATGATGTGCTGAGTGAATCGGCGATCCGGGCGGACGGGATACTCAATCCGAGTGCTGTACAGCAGCGGCTTGATGCGCATCTCACGGGGAAAAGAGATCACGGATTTCTGTTGTTCAATATCCTCATGCTGTGCTTGTGGAAGAAACAGCATCAACTATAAACGGTAGTCGGTTAATCCTTGCGGTCGCCACGCATGCCGAGACGCGAAATGAAGTGTAGTTTGCGGTCGCAGAGAACGGATACTGGGAACGGGTAGAGGCAGAGATCGCGTTCGATTGTTTCGATCTCCAGGCCGAGTTGCTGGAACGCGCGCTGCCAAGCATCCCAGGTCCAGTAGCAGTATGGAAGCACCACGCCGTGCCCCCGATTGCCAAACCAGTCCATGAATTTCAGCGTGGCAAAATCGATACGGGAATCCGCGACGTGGTCTTTGATCACAATGCTGTTTCGTGCGACCCGAACCATTTCGCTCATTAGACCTAACGGCTTCTCAATGTGATGAAGGACATCGCTTATAAGACAGGTGTCATATGATTCGTTGTCGTATGGAATGGTTGTGCCGTCGAATTTACGCACCTCGATAAATCGCTCCGGCCATAGAAATGTATCGAGACCGTCAATCTTCACATCGGGGCGGTGCGCCATGATCGCTCGTGACAATTCACCGTTTCCTGCACCCACATCGAGCACGCGTGCCGATCGCGGTAGAATCGACGCGATATGTTGGGACAAAACGCGCGCTCGTCGATCCATGACCAGACCGGAATGGAGTTGCGCCATCGCGCGCAAAGCGGTGTTCGATATAGAGTTTCCGGAATCGCGGGGATCGTCTTCAGTCATCGAGTGCCGGTCCATGATCTTCCGTGCGTGCGTCTCGTGCGCGCTGCCGGGCAAGTGCGATCGTCTGACCGAAATGGTAGATGGTGAGAAAGATGAATAGAAGCACGATGGGATAAATCGGTGTGAAGTAGCGCATTTTCATCGCCTCGAATGAGGTGACAGAAATGAAGCTTAAGATGGCCATTCGGGCCGAGAAACATGCGAGCAGCGTTACGCAGATGACCAATATCGGCGACACCGAACGCGATCGAATGGTTCGGATAGGCGCGAACACGAATGCGACCACGCCGCAAACGACTGCGATTGGTATCAATGCCTTGTAACATTCGTTCAGAATCCGAAGTGCCTGAAAGCGATAGTTGTCCAGCCTGGCTTGATGCGCCAACGGATTCGAGCTTTCAGTACCCGTAATCTCGGGTGTGAGACGTGCGCGCCCAAGGTCGGCGAAGATTTTTTGGTTTTCGACTGCCCCCGAAGAAGGTAGCTCGCCAACAACGACCTCATCCAACGTGATGAGTTTCCAGAGGCCGAGTGAAAGGCTCTCCAGCAGGAGGGGTATGTATTCGTTCCGCCACGGTGGTGTCATGGAATCGCTAGCGGGGCCGCATGCCAGGCGACCGTCATCGCACGCGGCATTGATTTCGTCGGCGACGCGGTCATAGTAGGCTGTGGCCGTGGATGCACTTGCATGATGTCCGCGAGCCGCGGCCGCTTGGCGTAGTGCCCAAGGGAAGAAGCCGCCACGAATGTCTTTGGGACTCGGCGTACCCCCGTCAAGCCAGAATTCAGCGCCATGGCCCCACGCTTCGCCGGGTGGCCCTTCCAAGAACTCTTGCAGTTCCGCGAACGCGGGGCTCACGTCGTGGACCCGCATACGGACGTCTTGTGGAACGTTGGCGAAACGGTTCCAGTCATCGTGTTCTACGCGCATGAGTGCACCGTTTGCACGCGTGAATGCGGAGCTTTTGAATTCGACCATGCCAAAGAAGTCGTAGGAAATGTAATTCAGCGTGCATATCGCAAGTACGCCCGACGCGCAAATCGCCGCAGGGATCATGAGGATTGCCGACTTAACGATCGCGTCATCTCGCCTCATCCAAATAATGACCAAGGCGTAGGCAAGCGCCAGCATCGCGCCTGGAACAATCCAGATTCCCTCTTCCCGCGTCGTCCAAAACATCGCGAGGGTCGCACCGAGCATGATCGACCAGGCGGAAAGCTCGCGCCGTCCTGCATCGAGGCGCGTCACTAACGCGAACATTCCTGCCAGCACCATTATGGTCAAAGGCATGTAGATGCTCGCCCGCACTACCCAGGATGCCATAACGCTATACATTGTTGGGTCGAACAGCAGCCAGAGGAACAGTGCATACTGGATGGTTCGCCTCGGCATTAGAGGGCGGAGCGCCACAACCATCAACAAACACGCAAAAAGGTGCAACAGTTGATAGCTGACCAGAAGCGGAACATGCGACAAGAATGAGAGGACTATCCAAATCGAGAAGAATGGACCTTTGACGAGGGTGTGATGATCGTACGAACCGAGCCATTGTCCGGCCAAGATTCCGTCTGCCAGAACCATAAAGAGGCGGTCGTCCGCTTTCGCATCTCCTGCGGCACGCATGCCGAACCCGAGAATGAGCCATATCTTAGTCGCTGCCGTGAGCGCGATCATTCCGTAGAAGAATCGAGTCTTCGCCACGTCAGCAACGGGTCGCGACGGTTCGATCACAGCCATGATTCTTGAACGTTTAGGGACACGCGCTCAAGTTGAAACAGCGTCCCGATGATTTCACCACTGCTTTTATGTGCAAATCCTTTTTGTCCGCGCATACTGGCGTCGACCGTGTTGGGGTTCCAAAACTCCCAGACGACTTCGCCCGATGGAGTCACTTCAATTGCACGGCCCTCATTACTCACGACGACCAGCGTGTTACCATTCGGTAGCCGTTCTGCGAGGCTTGAAAACCTCGAATAGTATTCTCGGTTCGCCGCAATCCCGGAATATTCCCAAACTTGATTCGTATCCGGAAAGGTGTATTCAAGCGTTTGAGATACCGTTTCCCCTGAATCGTTGGAATGCATGTTGTTGTCGAATAACAAGAAGTTGCCATTTTTAAGAAACGTGGGTTGGTGGATTCCGGCTTTCCACGGACCGAACCAATTCCAAACGACGCGTTCCTGTTCGAGATCCACGATGAACACATTGCGGTGAATCGGTGAACATAGAATCGCGTTGCCCGCTTTTAGAAGGGGCGAGACGCTTGCTAATGACCCGTCGAATACTTCTATTGTGTTCGTGTGAAACGCCTCGATGACTCTCTTCACCTCAGGATCCGCCGAGTCGAGGAGTAATCCAACTGTTTCGGCAATCCGGTCAAACCATTCCGTATCTCGAAAGGCATCGAATACCGAGAAACGCTTGATGCGATTTCCATTGGTGTCGAAAAGTACCACCGTGTCGTCGATGATGTCCTTGGTCGGATCGATATCCGGGATTGGGCCGATACGACGTCCAATGGCATACACATTTTCGGTTTCATCGACGAAGAAATCGTGGTGCAACAAGTCTTCACCGTTTGTATTCCAAATTAGTTCCGAGTTTTTGTTCAGTTTGATGATTCCGTGCGGATCGACGCAGGCGTACAGATCGCCTCGATCGTTCAAATGTACCCGGCGCCAGTAGTCGCGTGATGAATTAATCGGAAAGAGATCCGAGGCATCATATTCCCACGTATGAACGGCCACGCCCTGCATATCAATGAGATACGCCGCGTGTGAATGTCCCGAGGTGTACAGGTTTAGCCCGGGTTGGGCGCGGGCCTCATCGAATATCGTAGCGCCGGTGTCCTCGGGCTGCTCACTATACCCGGAAAGATACCCAATCGATTGGAGCTGCTCCAGCGTCGCGTCATCGATCTCGGTTTCAGGTTGGGCAATTTCCGGCTGCAGCTCTGGATTGGTATTCGGTGAGGGGGCATCACTGCAACTGCACAACGTTATTGCGAGGGCAACTATGGGCACCCAAATGGACGCCGTGAAAATTTGGGGACGACGCGCACCGAACGGTTCTACCCAGCCAACCATTCTCTATATTCCAAAGCGCGTCGCGTTCATTCGGCCACGTAACCTAGCGCGCCCAGTTCCGCGATTTCCTCGTCGGATAGTGGGGCTTGTTCAACGACCAGATGCATCGAGTCGCTCGTATCGAGCGCGTTAGCGAGATACCGCTTGAGCGCGGAACGAAAGTACTGGACCGCTTTTGCATCGCGGTCCGCGACGCTGTCCTGTTCGCCCGGATCGTCGACCAGGCGATAGAGCTGTTCATTCGCGCTTTCGACTATGGCTTCCTTAATTTCCGGAGAGGCAGCATTCCACAGGTCCTGATTGCCTTTGAGAAGATGATCAATGAGTTGGAGCTCTTTTTCACCGCCCCTAAATTGCTTGCTCGGAATGGACATGTCGTGAATAGGCGATGTTTCATGGGTGATAATCGAGTATGTAATGTACTTTTCCTGATTGGCTTCCGCAGCCAGCATCAGCATTTCCAAAGGCGCTTGAGCCAATTGACTAACGATGAGGTCACGCTGGTAGGCCGAATCGGATTGATTGCGCATAAGCGGAATCAGACTCTGGGAGGTCACCGTTTCCGGGACGTCAACACCGATGAGATCGGCGACGGTCTGAAACACGTCTTCAAGCGCGACCGGCGTTTGAATTCGCGTGCCGATGTCGTCGTCGCCCGGAATATGAATGATGAGCGGGACGTGAAGCACGTCGTCATAGAGATTGAATCCATGGGAGGCCGCATCGTGCTCCCAGAATTCTTCGCCATGATCAGAGAATATGATGACGACGGTGTTCTCAAGTAGTCCTGATCGATCGAGATACTCGAAGAACTGACCGACAACGGTATCGGTATATGCAATCCCGCCATCGTATAAGTCCTCAAGGATTTGTCGTTCAGGCGCGTCCTCCGTAAGGTCAAACAGCTTAAAGAGGCCCAGCCGCGCGTAGTCCACCGGGTCGACCGGAGTCGAGGTAAACCGGTTCTCGAAGCCTTTTGGTGGATGATAGGGCCAGTGAATCTCGTAGGTGTGCACGAATAGCATGAACGGCAGATCGCCGAATTCATTCAACCAACGGGTTGCTTCATCAAATGTCTTTCCGGCTTCGCCCGGCGGGGCGGGCTGGGCGTATTTCGTGGTCCCGTTCGAATAGCGGTCGAACCCTTGGTAAAAACCGAGCTGACCTCCAATGGCCACGCCGTCTGTATAAGCGCCGGTGACGTATCCGTTCTTGCGCGCAATCTCGGCGATCGTTGTGAAGTTCTTTTGGAGCCGGTAGCCGGCCAGTGCGCCTGCGCCGTGGACGACCGGGTTGAGGCCGGTGAAGACTGAGGCATGCGAGGGGGTGGTCCATGAAGATGGGGCAATACAGCGCTCGAACACATGGGCCGACTTTGCGATTCGGTCGAGATTAGGGCTTGTATCTCTTTCATATCCATAGGTACCTAGATGGTCCGCGCGGAGTGTATCGAGGCTGATGAGAATGACGTTCGGCTGAAGGGGAACGTCATCGGTTGGCGCGCCATGAAGCGTGGGATTCCCCCAAAGGGGCGATACGCTCGACCCGGGGGCCCCGTCCGCGCGAAAGGATAACGTTACGGATTCTCCTGCGAATTGCGAAAGGTCGATGCGATGGTCTTGCCATTTATTTGACGCGAAGTCTATACCCTCGATGATCGTTGACTCGAAGACTCTTGCTTCACTCGTGCCATTGTTTACAGCAACGCTAAAAGTCGCGGATTGTGGCGTGGACGTCATCGCTGGTGCGAGCGCGATTCCTAGGGAGAGCGTCGCACCGTTTGGAATGGAGGTGTCGGGAAACTCGATTGGAGCTACGGAACCAAAAGCCCGAGCAGTGACGTGACCGATGTCTTGAGTATCGTCGACTACGGTCGAGGCAGACATATCGTTTGGTGGAATTACCTCGACATCTTTCCAGTGCCCGGCGCGCGCTGCGTCCTCCGACGTGAGAAGACCATAGCCGCGATTCGTGCCCGCTTGAAAGACGAGTGCGATGCCTTCAATTGACTCGTCCAATTTTTCGGCTTCGAATAAATCGCCGACTCTCAAGCCGTCCTCGGGCCAACCATTGGATAGTCGGCGATCACCGGTTAGCGGCGATTGAAATACGTTTCGATATTCGGACCCCGCACGGCCTTTGGTTTCGCGCCACGTCTCCTCGGGATGGACTTGCTCGACGAAGCGAACGAAGGTCCCTTGAAGGCGATTGACGGGCTTGGTTTCGGGCGACGTCGGAGAAGTGGATTCGGAGCACGCGAGTCCCGGAATCAGTATGAGCACTAAGAGAATGGGGCGGATACTTCTCGCGATCACAAGGAATCTCAGGCATATTGACCGATTGCCAAGGCCATTGGCACTCATAGCCGATTTCGCCTTTGACCTTCGATTTACTTCCATCCCTGCGAACCCTTCTCAGTCATATCGACGCCGAAGTAGGCGCCGATAGACCGTGATCCCTCAAAATCGACGATCACAAATGCCATCCTAAAGTGAGCTCCTTGGCAATCTGTATCGTTAGATACCGCGAACGGAGGGCGACGCATCGACACCCGTGAGCGTCTTGCCGCGCCCACGTCTATTGGCTAGCATTCAATGATTAATCGCTGCTCTTATGCTATCGCATCGATCCTTTCGGTCGCAAGCAGAAGAGGTGCGGGGTTCGGTGGTTCGTTGATGTATTTGGCGGCGGATATTGACGATAGCGGAAGGGAATGATTATCATTTCCGTTTCGTCCTGTGAGAAAGCTTAGCTCTCGACTGGTGTGCTCGCCATTGCCAAATGTGACACTGAGCCGATCTCGATGGTGACGCCAGGGAGATGGCGAGATGGCAAGTGTTCTGGGCTTAAGCTTTTTTTATCACGACAGCGCCGCTGCGCTGGTTCAGTCCGGACAAATCGTTGCTGCGGCCGCCGAAGAGCGATTCTGCCGGGCCAAACACACCAACGAATTCCCGAAAGAGGCGATTGAATACTGCCTAGAAGTCGGCGGATTCAACTCTATCAACGAATTAGACGCCATCGTTTTCTATGAAAAGCCGGTTGTAAAACTCCAGCGCATCGTCGAATCATTGGTAGCGGTCTGGCCCAGAGGTCTTCCCGCATTTTCCCGGACGTTGCCTCAATACCTGGGTGCCAAGTTCAACGTATTTCGGCATATCGAGCGCAATTTACCGGGATACCACGGCGAAATTCTGTTCGCGGATCATCACATGAGTCATGCCGCATCGGCGTTTTACTGTAGCGGATTCGACGAAGCCGCGATATTGACGATGGACGGGGTGGGCGAGTGGGACACCACTACAATCGGCGTTGGTCGTGGCAAGGCCATCGAATTGCAGCGTTCGATTCGATTTCCGCATTCGATTGGTCTGTTGTATTCCGCCCTGACCGGATACATGGGCTTTCATGTTAATGACGGAGAATGGAAAGTAATGGGCCTCGCGCCGTATGGCGAGCCTATGTTGACCGAGCCTTTTAGGAAACTTGTCGATCTCAAGTCGGACGGTAGCTTTCGACTGAATATGGACTACTTCGTCCACCACTACCACGGAAGCTGGATGGCGCATACTGAGCGTTGGCAAGAGCTATTCGGAATGCCGCCACGATCACCTGGGAGCGAGTTGACTCAAGTTCATCGAGATCTCGCGCGATCTGGCCAAGTGGTCGTTGAAGAGATGATTCTAAATCTCGCCCGGGAAGCGAAGCGATCGAGCGGTTGCGATGACCTTGTGATCGCTGGGGGCGTCGGATTAAATGTCGTAGCGAACGGGAAGATCGAGCAAGAGCAGATTTTTAAGAACGTTTGGATTCAGCCCGCGTCGGGCGACGATGGTGGTGCGCTTGGGGCAGCATTGGCTGTCTCTCAATCCGTATTCGAAGACGATCGCTGTGCTGAAATGACCGACGTGTGCCTAGGGCCGGAATTCGCGGATGATGAAATCGCGGGGGTCTTGGAAGGCAACGAGATACCATTCACTGCGCACGACGTCGCTGGGCTTGCGGAGGTTGTGTCCGAGGAAATCGCCGCCGGTAAAGTTATCGGATGGTTTCAAGGCCGGATGGAGTTCGGGCCGCGGGCGCTCGGGGCCCGATCAATTCTTGCGGATGCCGCGCATCCTGAAATGAAGGCCATTCTCAATGACAAGGTGAAATACCGCGAGGATTTTCGTCCGTTTGCTTCCGCGGTTCCTATCGAGAACGCTCATGAATATTTTGACGTTGCGGCAGGAACGTCTATGCCGTTCATGCTCAAGGTCACGGATGTTCGCCCGGAGATGCGGGACAAGATTCCAGCCGTTACGCATGTCGATGGCAGCAGCCGCATCCAGACGGTTACGAAGGAAGGCAATTCGAAGCTTCATGATCTCTTGTTGGCGGTCGGACGGCGCACGGGAATTCCGGTGCTAATCAACACGAGCTTTAATGTGCGCGGCGAACCTATTGTTTGCACCCCCAAAGACGCACTGGAGTGCTTCTTTAATTCCGGTATCGACGTACTCGTCATGGGGAACTGTGTCATAACCGAAAAACCCAGTGGGCTTGCCGAGCAATCGCGTGGCCACGCAGAGAGTGACGCGGTCGAAGCGCAGATGGCGTCGAGCGCAACGACCGGGGATGCCGTTCCGCTCCAATCGCAGCACTTCAAATTGGCCGCGACAAGTGAAATAGTTCCGACCGTTCCTGATGAGGTATTGCAATCGCCCGCGTTCGGCAGCGCTAAAGAAATCCAGAAGAAGGTGCTCCGATTTTATAAGGAATTGCCCTTCAACTATTACTCGAACTCGGTGGATATGGCCATTGAGCTGATGCGCGGGAACCGTATCAAGGAATACGGTGCGGTGCATAAGCACTTGAAGAGTCTGCGCGGCGGGACCCTTATTGATGTGGGGTGTGGCGCCGGTTGGTTCGTTAATTCCACGGCGCACTACTACGACGTATCGACAACGGGGCTAGACCTCAATCCCGTCGTCCTCAAGCAGACTCGTGCAATCGCCCGGCTTATGCCCGGTTGCGAAGACTCAAAATTCGTCGAAGGCAGCGTTTTCGAATTCAAGCCTGAACACAAATTCGATGTCGTAAACTCGTTGGGCGTTCTGCACAGTACGCCGGATTGTCACGGCGCCATTCGAACGGTGCTGGATTGGATTGCGCCGGACGGGTATTTCCATCTAGGCCTCTATCATCTCTACGGTCGGCGCCCGTTTCTGCAACATTTCGCGGACATGCAGACGCAGGGGTCTACGGAACAAGAGCTGTACGATGAATACAAGCGGCTGAACCCGACCGTCTCCGACGAGACCCATATGCTGTCATGGTTTCGCGATCAGGTTCTTCATCCCCACGAGACACAACACACGTATGAAGAGATTGAGACGTTGCTCTCGTCCGAAGGTTTTGTGGTCGAATCCACGAGCATCAACGATTTCAAAGCAATGCCATCGCGTGATACCCTAATCCGCATGGAGAAGGAGTGTGAGGAGATATCGAAGAAGGCGATTTACCGTGAGGGACGCTATTATCCCGGCTTTTTCTCCGTTTGGGCGAGACGCGCGCGCTGAGTGCAACGTCCAGAGGCCTAAACAATAGAACCATGAGTAATTAAAGCAATGTCGACTACATCCACTCCTAAAAATGACGCGAAAAAACGCCCATCGCCACCACGGCGTGCGGGCTGGCTGCGACGTCAATTCTCTGACATTTTCTATGTCGCGAAGCGTGACAAGAAGTGGTGGTTGTTGCCGTTGATGATACTGGTGCTATTGCTCGCTGGCTTAATGCTGGTCGCGTCGTCCGTTGGGCCACTCGCCCCGTTCGTTTACCCATTTCTGTGAGATTGAAATGAATTTTGATCATCTCGTCGCGTCGCGTGGTGCACGTGCATTTGCAGCGACGTTCGCCGTGTTAGCGATCGCGTCGTTTGCGCTTGGTCGATCTGACGTGGTGCCCGACCTTGGCCGCTTCATCTTCCTGCCGGTCCTCATATTTTCTGTTCTGACCTTCATGGGGATTATTTTTTCGTTTCGCCCCTTGTATACGCGATGGATGAAATTCGCGGACGCGCTCCAAGTCGTCGTGATGACTATCTTGTTTGGGGGCTGCTATCTCATCGTGGTGCCATTTTTTGTTCTTATCGTAAAAGCGTCTGATCCTCTTGGCCTACGAGGGCGGCCGGAGGATGGGGATTCCTATTGGGTCGATCGGCACAAAGACGAATCCGATATCGAGTCCTATCGGCGTATGGCATAAGGGATGATTGGCGATGGACGCGCATGAAAATCCGTCACCGATCGAAGATCAGCTAGCAGGCGACGAGGAATCAGGTCCGAGTTGGGCCCAGCGACTTAAGTTCGCGCTGTTCAGTTTCATATTGGCGCTGATCGTGCTTGGCGGCGTGGAAGTGTTGATACGAGTAGCCAATCTCGACCAACCCGAATTGAGCACGCCGTTCGTCCCTGAACTCGGGAACGATTTTCGAGTCGCACACCGAGGCGACCCCGACCTATTCTGGTCGTTAAGACCCAATCTATCGACGACATTCTGGGGGACGCCCGTGTCGACGAATGCATTGGGCCTTCGAAGCGAAGCGATTTCCGAAAAGGGCCAGAACGAGTTTCGCATTTTGTGTTTGGGTGAGAGTTCCACTTTTGGGGCAGGCGTGAAGGACGATGAATCGTATTCCGTCTTGTTGGAAAGGCATCTGAACGCCGCCGGTTCATCGAACAGGTTTCGCGTAATAAACGCTGGTGTCAGCGCATATTCATCATTCCAGAGCACACGATATCTTGAGCTGCGGGGATTGGACCTCCAGCCGGACATGGTGATCATTTACCACGAACTCGCCGACTTTCTTCCCACGACCAATCGCGAGGGGCTCACACCGGACGGCGTGGGATTGCCGCTTTCCGATAAGCAGCTCTTTCTATCGCAACGACACAACGTAAACAGACTCCTCCTGGAACGATCCGCGATTTTCCGGTTCTTGAATTTTCGCTTGGTGAAGCTGAAAGTCAATGCGATGCAAACGGACGACGCAATCCCAGTGGCTGACCACATTACGGTTCCGAAGCAGCTTCAGAGTATTTCGACTCCGGAAGGGGTGTTGGCGTTGAAGTTGCCCCAACGGGTCACGCTTGAGGAGCGCGAAGAAAATCTGGATACGATGCGAACGCTCTGCGAAAAAAATGGTGTGCAATTCGTCGTGATCCATCCGTCCTACGGAGAATCGAAGCGCCATGAATGTGATTTGACGCAGTATTGCGAACGCCACGATACCCCGATGTTTGAGGCATACGATAGCCTTCACCCTGAATCGTCCGATGAAAACCGATACGGCGACCTATGGCACCCGAATGTAGCAGGGCATTCAGCACTGGCGGCAGATCTGTTTCGATTCCTTACGGAACACGCATTGGTGCCGGTCGATCCGGGGAACTGAGTCTTGTCAAGGAAACGGGTATTCGCGATCTTCTCGTTCTTTCTCTTCCTATGCGTCATTCTACTAATCGAGTTGTTATACCGAGCAATCCTCCCACTTCCCGAGTATCCTCGCTTCAACCGTGTCGATTACACGCAATTGGTCGAATCGGCGAAGAGCGCGGAGCGAAAACCGCTCCGCCATGTCTCGTACACGATTGGGTCCGAACCCGACGGGGTTTCGTTTGATCATCATCTCAACTTGTACGGGTTTCGCGATCGAGAGTGGACTTCAGAGAAAAAAGCGCCCAGAGTCATTTTTGTGGGCGATAGTTTTGTTGAAGGCTTCATGGCCTCCGAAAACGAAACTATTCCGAGGGGCTTTGAACAGGAAGCTGCGAGCAACGGCGAAGCCCTCGAAGTGTTTAACATGGGCGTCAACGCTGCTGGCATACCGGATTACATCCAGTTGTGTCGGGACGCGATTCCGCTGTTTACACCGGATGAAGTCATTGTTATCTGCTATGCCAATGATTTCCCGACCCCGGCCTACGACCCGACCTGGTTGCAATATTCGCCCGAACCCGAACGCCCGATCTTGCACCGGTCACGCATTCTATACGCCGTGTCGAACCTCTGGAATGGAGAGCCCGTCCCGTACGCGTGGAATGCTGCCCCGTATCCATATTTCGCGCCGATCGGATCGCCGGAGAATCCATGGACGGAGGGCGGGACATCGTTCGAGCCTTTTGTAGAACCCAAAATTGCCGCAGCCATGAAAGCGGGGCGACTTAACCCGTTCATGGTGAATGAAGTGTTTTGGAATAGCCGCTTCTTGACGATGCCATTCGATGCGAGTGATCACATTGAAAAACTGGGGGAGTACGCGTCGAGTAATGGGGCCGAACTTTCCATCGTATACATTCCATGCCGCTATCAATTGAGTGACGATTATCTTGAGTTCGCACGCGCGTATTGCATGGAAGAGCGAATACTCTCCTTGACCTCCGAGGAGTACCAATCTCAGGCCAAAACGCTAGCTGAAGCATGTTCGAGCGCCGACGTACCATTTCTCGACCTCACCGGCGAACTCAAGGCCCGCGAGGATGCTGGGGACAAGCTATATTGGGACTACGATTCGCATATGCGCGGCCAATCCTATCTCGATGTGGGCAGTGCAATCTGGCGCTGGCGGCAAAAATCTGGGTCGCGCTAACAGATTGAATTGGTTGGCCCCGATCCAAGTCTTGTTATCGGCATGGCTTATTGCCCATTTTCTCACCGCTAAGAGGGGGACAGTTTGCGCGTGGGATCGTCATTACCCTATGATTGGGCTTCGCTGGGCTGGATTTGGTGATTGTATTGATGCCATGCGCCTGCGAAGGCCCGTGGCCACGTATCTGGCCGCCAGAGCGGTCGAGTTTGATAGCCCATTTCCTGCTTTAGACGGAGTATCGTATGCAGCGCCAAGATGAGCGCACCGCGCCCTTGTCGGCGTACGCAGGTATCTTTTTGTGCTCCGTCGGCGTCCTCATGCTGCAAGTACTGCTCACGCGTGTATTTTCCTATACCATTTGGTATCACCTCGCGTACTTAACGATCAGCACGGCGCTTCTCGGATTCGGTGCCGCAGGTTCGCTGCTTGCCGTGCGGCCACAATTGCTCGCGGAAAATGCGACTAAACTGTGTGCGGTATGCGCCGCCGGCGCGGGATTGACGGCATTGGCCGCCGTCAGCTTGTTAGCCTCACGACCAATCGATCCCCAACGGATTCTCGTCGAGCCAGTCTCGTTTTTCTTTGGGTTACTTGGTTATTACGTCGCAGTTACGGTTCCTTTTTTCTTGGCGGGAATTGCCGTTTCGGCGCCAATTGCTAGGTACTCAGCGCAAGTCAATCGGCTGTATGCCGCCGATCTACTTGGCGCTGGAATTGGTTGCGTCGCGGCAGTGGGAGCCCTTACTTACGGGGATGCTCCGGCGGCACTTGCCCTATGTGCCTCGATTTTCGTTGCAGCGGGCGCGTGTTACATCTTGCCGGATCGCCTCGGCCTTGGGTTGGGTGGAATAGCTGTAATTATTGGCGTCTGTGCTCCAGTGGCGAATCAGGTGATCGATTTTCAGCCGACGCCCAGTAAGCAAGCGGCGAAAACGCTCAGTGTGAGCGGCAGTGAGACGATCTTCACGCGTTGGAGTCCGATTAACCGGGTGGATGTAATGACCCTGGGCAATCCACATCTGACGTGGTGGGGTGCATTCGGGAAGGGGGTGAATTCAACCGCCGCCCTCCCGGCAGGCCACGCTATCCAATACGATGGTGACAACGGCAGTACGATTTACGAGATTATTGATCAAGACTCAATGGCGATCTTAGATGATCACCTGCTGCGTGCGCCGTATCTCCTTCGAGAATCACCGGAGGTGATGGTTATTGGCGTCGGCGGTGGTGTGGATGTCATGAATGCCTTGCGTCGAGGCGCGAGCCACATCACGGGCGTGGAACTGCAACCAATCACCATTGATTTGCTCAAAGGAGAATTCGCGGACTGGACGGACAGGCAATTTTTGAGGCCCGATGTCGATCTTGTTGCGGCAGAAGGCCGCCACTTCGTTCGGTCGTCGGACAAGCAGTACGACATCATCCAGATCACCGCGATCGACACATTCTCCGCTCAGTCGACTGGCGCGTACGTCTTGGCAGAGAGCTATCTGTACACGGTCGAAGCAATCGAAGACTACCTGACCCATCTGGG
Organism: Candidatus Hydrogenedentota bacterium; assembly: GCA_029262095.1. Classification (GTDB taxonomy): domain Bacteria; phylum Hydrogenedentota; class Hydrogenedentia; order Hydrogenedentales; family SLHB01; genus JAJDAB01. The sequence continues at coordinate 1,924 of JAJDAB010000305.1, read as the reverse complement.
CGAGGACGGCGTTGTTTCGGTAATCCTGGGAGATATCCGGACATCTGACGAGACCATGCCTTGGCCACTGGTCACAAGGCTATCATTCATCGCGCGACAGGCCTTGGAGAATCGGGGCGTCGCCAATCCGACGGATCATCTGATGGTCATCTCGACTGATATCGACGCGCTAGCGACGCCTCGGTTTGATGAGCAGAATCTTGAGGACGCGGTCGGTTCGGCGATGACCAATCTGCTCGTAAAGCGAACACCGTTCAAACCCGAAGAGATAGAACGGTATCAAACGTTCGCCACGGAGAATGGGTTTCAAATTCGTTTGCTGCCCGGAGACACAACCGAGGCGCCCATGGCGAAACTGATGAACACGTATGGGGATGAGCTTACGCAGGCCTTGGCGCCAGGGGATTTCGCGCTGGAGCCGCTCACAGACGACCAACCGTTCTTTTATCACGTGCTACGCTGGAAAGCGATTCTGACAGGCGGGGAAACCTTCTGGATTTTTCCTGGCTCTACAACGGGTCTGCTGATGTTGCTTATTATGCTGGTTCAGGCGTTGTTGCTCGGCGGCGCGCTTGTCATGCTGCCGCTCATTCGCGGCGCACGCGGCAACCTTTCGAATAAGCGCACGCTTGGTTTCTTGTTGTACTTCATGTCGCTTGGACTCGGGTTCTTTTTCGTCGAGATCAGTTTCGTTCAGAAGTACGTTCTACTGCTTGGATATCCGACCTACTCGCTCTCCGTCACAATCTTCTCGTTGCTCGTTTTTGCCGCATTTGGCGCGTGGCTGAGCCGATGGGGCTGGGGAAAACCGCGAATGTTCATCCTGGGTTTGCTCACCGCCACTGTGTTTTTGATGGGGATCGAAGTTTTTCTGTTGCCCCTCGTTCGCGAGCGATTTCTTGCGAGCCCGCTCTCTGTCCGAATACTGGTCACGATTTTTCTACAGTTTCCAATCGCCACGTGTTTGGGGATGTATTTCCCCACGGGTATCGCGTGCTTGCGGCAATCTGAAACGAGACTTGTTCCATGGGCGTGGGCCGTCAACGGCGTCGCGTCGGTGGTGAGTTCGGTCCTGGCTGTGATCATCGCGATGCAAATAGGCTTTTCCGGTGTGATGGTTGTCGCCGCGTGTACTTACCTAGTTGGCGTCGGTGCGCTATTTGTCGTGCTTTCAGACTCGAAAGGTTCGCTTCGTGCCTAACACCGGAATCGAACGTATCTTTTATTTACCACGCGGTCGCTAACGCGAGGAGTCCCTGTTGTTGGGACAGACGAGAATACAAATTGTAGGTTGCGTCCTGATTATTCTCCTGGGTTGCGGTGTCGCTGCCTGGAAAGCGGTCGACGTCATTACTGATCCGGGCATCGCCCTGCTACTTCCAAAAGGTGGAGCGCAATGGATTCGCACCCCGCCGGTTAGTCTGACCCTGAGCAAGGACGAGGAGTTTACTGCCGCGTTCCGAACCCAGTTCACGATTGAGGATGTTCCGGAACACGCAATTCTTCATGTCCAGCCTTTTCGCTTTGCCGCAGTGTATTTGGACGGGGTATTTCTCGATCAAACCAGCGATGACTTTATGCGGTGGAAGGACCCCTACGAATTCGATCTAACACAATCACCGCAATTCACACCGGGCACGCACGAACTCCTCTTGTCGGTTGCCAACCGGACGGGCCCGGCGGTCGTACTTGCGTATTGCGATACGCTCGGGATTCACACCGGGTCCAATTGGGCGTACAAGGAATTTGGTGAAGATGAGTGGTCCCCGGTTGTTCTTGCGGATGCACCCGTTCGCAATCCAATCGGTGAGCAGTTGCCTCGGTCGGATGAAGCGTTCGTGGAACTGTTGCCGATTTTCGTTCCGCTCTTTGTCCTAGTGTTTTGCTGGACGCTTGCGCATCAGTACAAACCTGGCCCACTGCG
>JAJDAB010000304.1 GCA_029262095.1 Candidatus Hydrogenedentota bacterium | reverse complement strand
AGGTCATACCCGAGGGCTTGTCCACAAGGAGGATACCGTTCATGAAACCGCTTCTTTGGCCAGCGAATCGCTGACCAACGCGCAAACGGCCTCGCTGGCGTGTGCGAGTGGCATTGGAATAGTCGCCCCGGCTGCCGCTGCGTGGCCGCCGCCATCGAAATGGCGTGCAATAGCTGATGCGTCAAGACCTGGCCGCGCACGAAAACTAACCTACGTTTCGTTCGGGCCTGTCTCGCGACATATCAATGCGACATCGACGCCATCCACGTTACGTAAAAAATTGATCAGACCGTCCGTATCTTCGTGTGCGGCTCCACATTCTTCAAGATCAGCGAGCGTCAAACGGGTTGCCGCAGCGCGGCCACCCGCGAGCATTTCCACGCGGTCCAGCACCCGGCCCAAAAGTGCAAACTTCGCTGGCGACATTCGATCAAATATTCGCTCGGTCACATCGCCGACACTGGCGCCGCCATCGATGAAACTTCCGGCCATAAGATGCGTCCGGCTCGTTGTACTCGGATATCGGAAACAACCTGTATCCGTGGAAAGTGCGACATAACACGCGGTGGCCGCATCGGGCGTCAGCGGCGTATTTGTATATGCGTACAGCTCCCCGACCATTTCGCCCACCGCTGCTGCAGTTGAATCAAGATACGAATCCGGCGGTACATCCCCGGTCACGATATGATGGTCAATCACGATGACCGATGAATCTTTGGGCATGAATTCGGCCACGCGGCCCGCACGGTCCACTTGATGCGTGTCTGCAACAATAAGTAAGTCGACGTCCGCCGGTATCGCCTCTGGCGGCGTAATGCGATCGGCACCGGGCACCCACTTGTACATGCGAGGCACCGGGTCATGCAATGTACAGTGGGCTTCGATTCCGTAGGCAAGTTTCAAAAAGTTAGCCAAGCCCAGGACACTACCGACCGCGTCACCGTCCGGGCTAACGTGGCTCGTAATTACCGGTTTACGCGCCTGGCTTACCTGCGCAATAAATGCGCGGATCATTTCATTTCGAGTTGTTTCGTTCATTACAGTCTCACCACCGTCATTCGGCCGTGTCTTCTTCCTTCTCGTCGTGAATTTGCTGAATGACTTCTTCGAGCCGGTAGGCCGCATCCAGTCGGCTGTCTTCGTGAAATCGGACCTCCGGCGTAAACCGCAGGCGCAATCGTTTTCCAAGCTCCCGGCGAATCCAGCCCGCCGAATTTCGGAGGCCGGCGAGCGAACCCTTCTTCGCGGTGTCGCTTCCAAATAAGCTCACATATACGTCGGCATAACGAAGATCGGTGGACATTTTCACTTCCATTACGGAGACGAATCCCACGCGCGGATCTTTTACGCCCCGCTGCAGGAGCTCGGCGATCTCGTGCCGAACTAATTCGGCAACCCGTTTTGTGCGTCCACTCGGCATTACATCATCTCTATCGTATAGTCCAAAACTTCGGCACCGCCCTTATTTGATGCAAACCGGGCGATCTCATTCAGTTGGGTATTCACGAATCGCAAGTCATCGCCGATCACGCACGCGGCTACGCGTGCTCTCCCCCACTGATCTTTATAATCGACTTCGGCGATCGAACAATTGAATCGGTTGTGGAGTTGTTGCTTCAGGCTCTTGACGACGCGCCGCTTATCCTTAAGCGATCGCGCACCCGCAATGCGCAGGTCAATTTGAAGCAACCCGATGGTCATGGAGTGGCATCGTTAAGGCAACGTCTTCGCAATGGAATCGATACGGTACGTCTCGATGATATCGCCTTCTTTGATATCCTCAAACTTTTCCAACTTAATACCGCACTCGAATCCGGTCGCCACGGTTTTCGCATCATCTTTAATGCGGCGCAACGTCCCTATCTTGCTCTCGACCAGAATTTTGTCATCCCGTATCAATCGTGCAAGTGCGCCGCGATCGATGTTGCCGTCAAGTACATAACACCCCGCAATGTTGCCGAACGAGGATGATCGGAAAATGGTCCGAATTTCGGCGTGCCCTGTGGAAACTTGCTTCTCCTCGGGCGCCAACATTCCTTCCAGTGCTTTGCGGACATCTTCGATGGCCTCGTATATCACCCGGTATGTGCGAATGTCGACGCCTTCTTTTTCCGCAAGTTTTTGCACTTTGGGATTCGCGGTGACATGAAAACCAATAATGACGGCGTCGCTGGCACTGGCCAGCAATACGTCGGATTCATTGATTCCGCCGACACCAACATGAACGACCTTCGTCTTGACCTCTTCGTTGCCCACGCGCTCGAAACTGGTCCGAAGGACGTCGACCGAGCCTTGCACATCCGCTTTAATAACAATACGAAGCTCGCTGGTTTCGCCGGCCAATACGTGTTCGTGGAAATCTTCCAACGTGATGTGACGCACCGCCGGGCCTTGTTTGGATTTCTGCCGGTCTGAACGGCTTGATGCAATATCTCGCGCTAAGCGCTCTTCTTCAAGGACTACGAACACGTCGCCAGCATCCGGCGGATCGCTAAATCCAGTGACCACCACCGGCGTCGCCGGGCCCGCCTCTTCAACGGATTCGCCGCGCGAGTTGTGCATCGTACGAACACGGCCGTACGAGGTACCCGCAAGAAAGACGTCGCCAACCCGCAACGTGCCATTTTGCACGAGAACCCAGGCGACGGGGCCTTGTCCACGTGAAATTTCTGACTCAACGATAACCCCGCGCGCACGCTTCTTCGGATTCGCCTTCAACTCCAGCATTTCAGACTCAAGACTGAGCAACTCCATCAACTCAGTCACACCTTCGTTGTTAATCGCGGAGATGTCACGAATCTGAGTGGAACCGCCCCAAGCTTCATCCAGCAAATCGAATTGAGTCAGCTCCTGACGAATCCGGTCCGGTTGTGCATCCGGCTTATCGCATTTGTTTACGGCGACAACGATTGGCACTTCAGCCGCTTTGGCGTGATCGATAGCTTCAATGGTCTGCGGCATGATGCCGTCGTCGGCCGCAACGACTAGGACCACGACGTCAGTTGCCTGCGCACCGCGTGCACGCATTTGCGTGAATGCTTCATGACCCGGCGTATCTAGGAAGACGACGCGGCCCTCACCGATCGGCACGTCATACGCCGCGATGTGCTGTGTGATGCCGCCGGCCTCGCCTTCCGCGACGTTCGCGGCGCGGATACGATCGAGCAAAGTTGTCTTACCGTGGTCGACGTGTCCCATAACGGTAATCACAGGCGCGCGGGAAACGAGGTCCGCAGGATCGTCGGGTTCTTCCGCCAAGACTTCTTCTTCGCCAACAATCGCGGTCGAGACTTCGATCCCGCGCTCATCAGCCAACGATTGAATGATGTCTAGGGTCAATACGTGATTTTTTGTTGCCATTACATCGTGGTTCATCAGATCGAGGATTAGATCGTTCACGGGAATCTGCATAAGGTCGGCCAATTGCTCGACCGTCGTGGAGTCCTCGACTTCGATCGCGGTTACTAACGGCCCGGTCTCAACCGTCTCGACCTCCATCGGCTCGTCTTCGTCTCTAGAACGTCGGGTAGTACGCTTACGTTTTGTGCGCATGGGCCCCGCGAGGGAACCAGGCGAGAAGCCTTTTACCGCCGCAGCAGCGTCCCGGCGTTTGCCATCTTCCGATCGTTGCCGTTCGGCCTTTTTCTGACGCTTTCGTGCCGTCTTGCCCGTGCCGCCACGTTGCCGCGCCTCGCTGGCTCGTTGCGTTTGCAAACGTTGCATGCGCTCGGCGGCTTTGCGTTTAACTTCGGCGACCACGGCAGGATCTGCCTTGACGACTGGACGATGCGCTTGCTGTTCGCGAAGGTCTTCTTCTTCCACCTCACGTTCCGCTTCGGCCACTATTCCGGCGTCTTCGGGCTCTTCCTTATCGGCCGGTTCGATCAAGGCATACGTGCTATCCCCGACAACCTCGACCTCTACTTCGTCCGGCTTGATTTCAGTCCCGTCCGCGCGAAGCACGTGAATCGACTCGTCCTCGTGCTCGATTGCTGAACCGATTACGATACCCGGCTTTTCTTCTTCTTCGGGAGCAGTGACGACCTCTGGCTCAACCGGTTCGACGGTTTTCGCTACCGGTTCCGCGCTCGAAATGATCTCCGCGACAGGCTGAGCTTCATCGTCGTCGTTTTTTGCAGGCGATTCGATTATCTCTGCTACTGGAGGCGCATCATCCTCAGGGGCTTTGGCAGCGGCCTTTTTCTTTGCGGCGGTGGCTTTCTTTTTCGCAGCGGTGGCCTTTTTCTTTTCGGCAGCAGCTTTTCGCTTTGCACCGGCTTTCTTCGCGTTCTCACGAAGCCGCTCGTTTCGCTTCTTTTCTTTCTCAAGCTTTTCGAGTTTCTCTTCGCGGACACGCGTCGCCACTGCATCATCATCGTCAACATCGATGAGCAAATCGCATTCTTCGTCCGATATTTCCGAGTCGACATCGTCGACATCGAACATCATGTATCGCAGCTTTTCGACTGCCTTTTCGGCGGTCATATCCAGCCGATCCGCCATGCTTGCTACTGTCGCCATTACTGCAACAATCTCCTCTAGCACAAAAGCTTGTGCTTACACATCCAGCGCCACAATTTGCGCGCGTTTCAAACCAGGTGTACGAGACCTACTCGGTACTCGGCGATTCTCCAGGATCAGGGCTTGCGCTTGCGGTCACAGGCGCGGTTTCATTCTCGTCATGTGTTTCATCTGGATCAGGACTTGCAACCGCTTCGGCCTCAATAGCGATCGAAACATCCTTCTCAGCAGAGCCTTTTTCCTCTGAGGCTTCCACAGCATTCCCGCCGAGGACCGCCTCCGCGATAGCGTGTGCATCCGGCGGAGGCGACTCTCCGGTCAATTCGGCGTCACTCTGAATATCAATATTCCAACCCATTAGCCTCGACGCGAGACGCGCATTTTGCCCGCGTTTGCCGATTGCAAGCGACAACTGATCGTGGGGCACGACTACGGATAATGTCTTCGACTCTTCGTCAACCTTCATATCGAGTATGTCCGCCGGATTGAGCGCATTTCCGCAGAAATCCACGGGATCCTCGCTCCAACGAACGATATCGATCTTCTCACCACATAGTTCTTCGACGACGGCGCGCACGCGGGATCCGCGCATGCCGACACATGCCCCGACCGCGTCGACGTTCGAGTCTGTCGATAGCACCGCGATCTTGGTCCGCGCACCCGGCTCGCGGGCAATGGCTTTGATTTGAATCGTGCCATCGAAGATTTCGGGTACTTCCATCTTGAACAGCGCGTGAACCAATTGCGGCGACGTGCGCGATAGGACAATTTGCGGGCCCTTGGCGGACTTCTCAACTTCTTTCAAATAGGCCCGGATACGATCACCTGGCTTGAAATTCTCGCGCGGCGACTGCTCGCGTTGCGGCAGAACGGCTTCTGCACCGTCGACACTTACGATCATGTTCGCATGGGTGCCACGGCGAACCACGCCGGTCACTACTTCTCCAACGCGATCCTTATACTCATCAAATACTTTATCGCGCTCCACGTCGCGGAGGC
>JAJDAB010000303.1 GCA_029262095.1 Candidatus Hydrogenedentota bacterium | reverse complement strand
GCCCAGTAGCCGAACACGTCAGCGATACCCTCGTCCGCCTACCGTTCTTCAACTCGCTCACCGAAGAACAACTGCAATTTGTGATCGAACGCGTCACCGCCTTCCACGTATAACAACCGCCCTTACGACTGTGGCCGGTCTCCCGACCGAGCCACAACTCATCCTTACTTTCTTTCTGCGGAGAAAGAAAGTAACAAAGAAAGACGATGAGCGGACTGCGTCCGCATCGAAATCTTCACAGCGTCTTCGAACTCGTCATCCCGAGCGCAGTCGAGGGATCTTCCCAGAGCAGATGATTCACCCATGGCCAACAGTCGAGACGCAATAACATGCGCTCTCACTCCCCAAACATCTGCGCTCATCTGCGACATCTGTGGACCAAAAACTCTTCGCGTCTTAGCGACTCTGCGTGAGACTAATCCGCCAACATATCCTGCGGGTTATGCGCGAACAGCGCTGCGACAAATATCGCCACGGGAATGAGGATGCAGCCCGCGGTCGCGGTGTGAAAGCTGCCGGTCATGGCTTGACCTTTTGCGAACAGGTACGGACCGATCGCGCTCGCGAATACCATGATGGACATGTTCAAGCCACTGATTGCGCCGAGGTGTTGAACGCCGAAGAATCGTGGCCATGTAACCGTAACGAGGCATCCGAACAAGCCCCCCGAGATTCCATATCCCCCGACCGCCAACCAGAATCCCCACGTTGTATCGAAGAACAACAACGCACTCGTCCCGATGGCTTGCATCGCCATCATGAAAAGTAATAGACGGTTCAGCGGAATTCGGTCGCTCAACCAGCCGCCCGTGAGATTTGCCGTCACGCTGAACAACGGCATCGGCAAGAAGAGGTTGAACACTTGCTCGCGAGGAATACCGGCCTCCTCACCAATAGCGACTAGGTGAAACGTGACGGCTGTGATAATGAGTCCCTGTGCACCGAGGCCCAGGCTGAACACCCAAAACGCGAAATTCCGCCGTGCTTCCGCCAGGGTGAAATCGCGCACTTTCGGTTGAGCGGGGCCGTCGTATTCGCCTTCAATGTCGCCATCCGGTGTGAGTCCGCATTCTTCAGGATTGTCGCGATAGAAAATGAGCGCGATGGTCCCCATCCCTAAACTCACGACACCCGCCAACAAAAAACATGCTGATCGCCAACCGAAATGCGAGATAAGCACATCCAGAATTTTGGGTGATAGCGAGAATCCCGACGAGACGATCACGCCCGATATGCCGGCCGCAAGTCCCCGTCTGCGGTGAAACCATTTCCCAATCATCACGCGCGGCACCATCGCGATCATGCCTTGTCCGAAAAACCGCACGGCGAGAAACACAAGGAATCCGATGACCGCGGCAGATACGACCGCCGAACCTTCACCAAAGATTGTTACGGCTGCGGTTAGTAATCGGTCGCTCACACCCAGCGCGCACAGACTCACACCCAAGGCTATCGTCATGACCACCATGATTACCCGCGCGCCCAACCGGTCAATCCAGCGTCCGCCTAGCGGCAAGATGAAACTGCTCGCAATCGTTCCCGCCATATACGCCATGGCCAGACCTTCACGTGACAGGCCCAATGCTTCGATTAGGTAGTCTGTGAACACGCTCACGCCCATCGTCTGACCGGGAATGCTTGAGACGGTACCCATTGTGCCCACACCGAGGATGAACCATCCGTAGAAGAATGGAAATTTTCGTGGAGCAAACGGTATGTCGGCGTAGTTGCGCATCAGGTTTGTAAATCGTACGCGCGTGTTGCCCAGGTGTCGCTGGAAGGGTAGTCTGATGACGACGATCAATACGGCGCGGAGACGAAGTATATCATGCACTATGCACGACGATCTTTGTGGGTGATGCTTGCGGCACTAGCCCTTAGTGCTACGGCGGAAGATGTGCCGCCCGGCGATTGGGCGCACTACGGTCGTGAACGTTCCGGCATTCGCTATTCGCCGCTCGATCAGATCACCAGAGAAAACGTCGCGCGACTCGAACCTGCGTGGACCTACCACACAGGCGATCTCGATTTGATGCACACTAAAAAGGGCACGTACGTTTTCGAATGTACGCCGCTCGTCATTGACGGTGTCATGTACATCATCACGCCCTACTCCCGCGCGATCGCCATCGATGCGACCACCGGCGAAGAGCGATGGGTATTCGATCCCATGAAAGGCGACCCCGGCGAAGGCGGCATACTCGCCGCGCGAGGTGTAAGCGCCTTCACGCGCGGCGGGCAACGTAAATTGTTCGTGCCTGCTCGTGACGGACGTTTGTTCGCGTTGGACATGGACACCGGAAAACCGATTGCCGAGTTCGGTGAAGCCGGTTTTGTAAACCTTCGCAAGATCATCGGCCCTGGCGGTTCCCGGGCTTTTCTAAGCTCACCACCGGCAATCTTTGAAGACGTTGTCATTCAAGGTTTCGGTCTTCCCGATGGTCCTGCCGACCTCGAATCGACTCACTTGGTCGCACTCGACGCTCACACCGGCAAAGTGATTTGGAACTTTCACACCATTCCGTTACCCGATGAATTTGGCGCGGATACCTGGGAAGGCGACTCCGGCCAAGGTCGAGGCGGCACGAACGTCTGGTCCGTCATGAGCGTTGACCCCGAGCTCGGCCTTGTCTATTTACCCGCAACGTCGCCCACGTTCGATTTCTATGGCGGCGATCGCCCCGGTCAAAACCTGTTCGCCAACAGCGTCATCGCACTCGACGCTAAAACGGGAGAACGCCGTTGGCACCTTCAAACCGTCCACCATGATCTCTGGGACTACGATCTACCCGCGCAACCAGTACTTACCAATATTGTTGTGGACGGAAAACCGATCCGCGCACTCGCGCAGATCGGCAAGACCGGATTCGTCTACGTGTTGAACCGCGAAACCGGTGAACCTATTTGGCCAATCGAAGAACGACCGGTTCACACCGACGGCGTCGCCAAAGAACACGTCTGGCCCAGCCAACCCATTCCGACAAAGCCGCCCCCGTTCGCGAAGCAGGGGCTTACTGTCGACGAACTCAGCAACATTGACCCCGAGACCAACGCCTACCTCCGCAACCAGTTCGCGAAATACCGGTCAGATGGCGTATTTACGCCGCCGACCGAGCAAGGGTCGATCGTCATGCCCGGATTCCACGGCGGCGGCAACTGGTCTGGTGGCTGCTATAACCCCGAAACCGGCCTCTTCTACGTCAATTCCACCGAACTCGCCTGCATGGTCCAGGTTCGCCCCAGCAACAATCGATACGGCCACGACACTTCCGGCTGGCTACGATTTCGCGGCCCGAATGGCTACCCCGGCAATGCGCCACCCTGGGGCCAACTCACCGCTATCGACCTGAATCAGGGCAAAATCGAGTGGCAAGTGCCCCTCGGCGAATTTGAACAGCTCACGGCGAAGGGCGTTCCTGTGACGGGCCAAGAAAACTTCGGCGGGCCATGCGTTACTGCTGGCGGCCTCGTGTTTATTGCTTCAACGCTTGACGCCCACCTACGAGCATTCGACGCACGTACCGGCGAAATTCTCTGGAAAACGAAACTGCCGACAGGGGGGCACGCGATTCCAGTTTCGTATCTCGGCAGCGACGGGCGTCAATATATCGCGATCTGCGCTGGCGGTCACACCAAGTTGGGCACGCCAGCAGGTGACACTTTTCTCGCGTTTGCACTTCCGTAGGCTACCGGATTCTAGAATTGCGCCGTTCTTTACTTGCCGACAGGCGAATAAAAGGCTTAAAGGGTTAAAATCATCCAATTATGTCAACAGATTATTGATGATTTTTCACCCATTGGCACCCTAAACGGCTATAATCACGCTCGGTAATCGGTTGGTCGGCTCTTGCGGAAGGATGACCACTGCCAGGGGTTACCGGTTCGACGCGGAACGATTCGGACGCGATTCATTGGAGGCGCATTAATTGAACGCATCAACAACTACGTCTATTACTCGGTTTATTAAGATGCGGCATATTCCGCATATGCGTGAAGCCGACACTGTTCTAATTGCCATAGAGCAAATGATCGAATCAAAGTCGGGTTCGGTATTGGTGACGTGTCCACAGGATGAACTCCTGGGAATTGTCACCGAGCGCGATGTCATGACCCGGGTTACTGCGGAAGGCCGCGATCCAAAGACGACTCGCCTGTCCGAAGTCATGACGACCGAAATCACAACGATCCCCGAGGCGACGTCACTCCGTGACGCGATTCACATCATGAGCAAGCAACGAATTCGTCACCTACCCGTCGTAGATAGCGACAATAGGGTTCTTGGCATGGTGACCCTGCGATACCTTATGCACGATCAAATCGATGATCTCATTTCTGAGGTTCAGAGCCTCGAAGCGTATCTAAATGACGCGCCCGGCGGCTGACAAACGTGTGGGCCGATGAGGTCTAGAACGAATATAATGGGCGGCTCGAACTGAGTCGCCCTTTTTTCTTTCCATGGGGAAGGGAGCTACAACATGCATCGGATCGTCCCGCTCATAGTAGTCGCGCTCGCGGTGGCACTTGCGGTCGCGTTTCGCGTTTGGACTTCGGATGAACCCGATGCTGCGACGGTTACGCCCGAAGTCGTCGCTCCAAGAACTGAACCCGACCCGGCACCGACTCAAACGGTTGTCAATGAGCCGTCTCCTCCACCAGTAGCGGTTCGTCCCGAGACGATCCCGAATATTGCGGACACGATTTCGATTGAAGGCGTGGTCGTTGAACAGGAATCGAGACGCCCCCTAATCAACGCGACAGTTACCGCATACGAAGCGAAGGACGGATTTGATGGCCGACATTCCGCGATGTCCGCCGCGCTCGAACATGTTGGCGAACTTGATAATGACGGTGCTTTTTCCGATGCCTTCGAGATAGCGAAAGAACATAGCGGCATGACACGACTCTGGGCCATCCCGGAGCAACGCCGAACACGACTTGCCGATAGCGAGACCGGACCGGATGGCCGATTCACGATGCAGATTCCCCGGGGCAAACAGACTTTTCTGGAATGCACCGCGCCTGGATTCGCGACCGCTTATGTGCGTATCGAATCCGAGCAGAACCCGGACGCTATCCAAATCACGATGCACCAATCAGGACTCGTACGCGGTCGGGTGACCGATGCCCGAACCGGCGAGCCCATTCCCGAAGCGACCGTAGCCGTGTCCCCGAATCGCTCAATGGCGACAATGGCCCGTGCGGCGGGCCGGGGCGAATTCGGCGAAGAGCGTGACCTCGAATCCGATACGGACGATGACGGCCGTTACGAATTGAGCGGTGTACCTGTTGGCGCCTATCGTGTGCATGTTGATGCGCAGGCACAGGGTTATGTGATCCAATCGCGGGCCGCGCCGATCGTCAACGTCGCTGCAGGATCGGACGCTCCGGATGCAAACATCCAACTCACGCGCGGCGGATTTATTTTTGGAGAACTACGGGACCCGAAGGGCGATATCGTTTCTAGAGCAAGTTTCGAAGTCACGCCCACCGTTGGCGCGGGACCGTTTAACATGTTTGAC
>JAJDAB010000302.1 GCA_029262095.1 Candidatus Hydrogenedentota bacterium | reverse complement strand
TTTTCGTTATGCGCGCGGGTTTCTTGGCTTTGGGAGCAGCTTTCGCCAGTGCCTTGATAAAATCGTTTAGTGTTACGTCTTCGAAATTGTGGTACTTGATCCCGATTCGTTCTGACGTGGCGTTGATAGTCTTGCCGACATCAAGTTGCGCGGTATAGATACCGAGATTTATGTCCGTCATAAACGCGCCGAGAATTAATGTGCAATCCGCTTTCTCCACGATACGTTGTACGTCTTCGCGCCCCATCGCGCCTTCATAGATTCCCAAGTATTGAGGATGACTTTCCCGGATAATCGACTTGCCGAGCAATGTCGCGGCAATGGGGTATCCGGTCCGCTCTGCGAGGTCGAGAAACGCTTGCTGCAGGGCAAAACGATGGATTTCGACGCCGCCCAGTATGACGGGGCGCTTGGCTGCCATGAGCATTGCAGCAGCTTCGGCAACGGCTTCGGAGAGGGCGGCTGGATTGCTCTTTTGCCGGACGCGCTTGAGCGGGACCGGTGCAGCGCAAAGTTTCGACGCCACATCACGCGGAATTTCAATGTAAACGGGTCGCTTTTGGGACACGCACGCGGCCAATACACGATCAATTTCGCCAGGCGCCTCGTCCGGATTTTCCAACGCGGTCGATGCCACCGTGACTTTCTCGAATATTTGATGTTGCGTCTGAAAATCGCGTACGCGATGGTGCAGCAACGGAGACATCGCGCGTTCGCTCATACCGGGTGCGCCGCTGATAACGACGAGTGGCGCTTTTTCCGCGTAGGCGCCCGCAACGCTATTGAGCGCGTTGAATCCGCCGACGCAATAAGTGATGCACACGACGCCGAGTCCGTTGACGCGTGCGTAGGCATCCGCTGCGAATCCCGCGCCGGCTTCCGTACAGGTTCCAATCACATCAAGTGGACTGGCTACCATCTGGTCATAAAACCCGAGGACATAGTCGCCCGGCACGCCGAACACATGTTCAACGCCATAGTCCTGCAAGCGTTGGATTAGATAGTCCCCCACCGCAATGCGTTTGGGCATGCTGATGTGACCTCCCTTTTTTTGCTTCGTCTGTATTGCGATTGGAACTCACTGTACCAGCAGATGTCGAGCCGAGTCAGTTTCGCGGCAAGAGTTTCATTGCTGCGAATTGACATAGCCCGCCAGTACTCTATAGGCTCCAACTGTTACAGTATTTGCCTGCAATGGGTTATGGGTTTGCAACTCTAGTTCTTTTGGGGGAGTTGACGGGGCTACACCGTTCGCGCACGTCAGCGCGGACACCATGTTCTCAGCAGAATTGGGCACTTGTGCGTTCATACACGTGAACGCTATGGGGTTTCCTTGGGGAAGGAGCCGCCAAACCACGGCGGGGAAATGATTAGAGGAAGGCTGCAGTGAAGAAGGTAGAAGCGATTATTCGGCCAAGTGTGCTCGAAGACGTGAACTATGCGTTGTGCGAGGCAGGTAGCCAGGGCGTCACGGTAAGTGAAGTGAAGGGGTACGGTCGTCAACGGGGTCACACGGAGATTCACTCAGGGACCGAGTACATTGTTGAGTATCAACCGAAGATTCGTATCGAGGTCATCGTACCCGACGATCGCGTTGAAGCCATTATAGAAGCAATTTGCACCGCTGCGCAGACCGGCAACATCGGCGATGGCAAGATCTTTATTCTTCCAGTGGATGACGCGGTGCGTGTTCGAACGCGGGAACGCGGGAACGTGGCCATATAGATACGGCTGCCGTCCTATATCAACTTGCTTAATCGCAGCCTCAAACGTTGTGGAGATTGACGTGTCGCTATCGACACTTCTGCGGAAGGGCCTGTCGCGTCGACGGAGATCTCGAATTCCTGACTCCGTTCTTTCCATTGGTTCCAGACAGCCACGTGCCCCTACGATGAGCGGCTAGGATTCGGTTGATACCGCCTTCGTCTGTCTGGGATAATCCGAATACAGGAGGCGCCCATGCGCAGATTGTATGTGTTTGCTACTATTGTACTTACAGCACTACAAGCCATTCCGGTCGCGGCAGCCGAAGACGGTCTCGATCCCACGGGCGCGGTGCTCTCGTTACTCAGAGACTTGCAGGCAAATCCTAGTTCGCTTGATGCGGTCGCATCGCAACTAGACGAGCGATTGTCGAAACTCAGATCAGACGCGAAGAAAACTCGAGACACCCTCGCCGAAATTGCGCTGGTACTATCCGAACAGACCAAAGCGCAAGCCGAGCTAACGCTCAAAGTCGAAGAGCTGGATCTTGCGCTGACAGAAGCGCGCGCTTCGCTTGTGGCGAGTGCAGCGGTCGCGGATGATGCGAAAGCGGCTTTGCACAAGCTCGAAGAGGCACAGGCGGGGATCGATCAACAAGTAAACGTTCACGAAACCACTATCCGTTTGATCACCGCAGCGCGCGCCGATCAACCTGAACAAGCACCTCAGAAGATCGCGACACCAACCAAAACTCCGATCGAATTAGCGACATTGGCTTCGACGGATACGCAACAGGAGCTATTCACTTCACGGGTACTTCCGGTATTGGCCGACAACTGTTTCGGTTGCCACGGCCCGGATGAACAGAAATCGGGCATGCGGTTGGATAGTCGCGCGGGAATGTTGGCCGGTGGCGAGCGTGGTCCGGCGATTGTCTCTGGCGACCCGGAGAACAGTCGGTTGATAGCCGCAATTCGCCAAGAAGGCGACCTAAAGATGCCACCGACTGGGAAACTCGGAGCGGTCGCAACTGCCTTGATCGCGGAATGGATTCGATCAGGGGCGGCATTTGACGGGGATGGCTCGCCCCACCCTGTGGCCGCACCGACTCCAAAACCCGTTCCGGCACCGGAGCCCAAACCGACCGACAAAACCGTTGTGGCTCAAACGGCATTAGGGCCGGAGGTGACTCAAGCGATTACAACTGCAACATCGAAACCAGGCGGTTTAGCGGCGGCGCTCACGGCGTTGAAACCCAATCCGAAAGCGCCAAGCGTAGAAACGAACGATCGCGTCGAGGCATCGCGCGCGGCTGTGGATACCAGCACGGTTTCATTCAACCGCGACATACTCCCGATCCTGTCCAACCATTGTTTCGCGTGTCACGGCCCTGACCAAGCGACTCGCGAAGCGGGTCTTTCGTTGCACGAGCCGGAAGGCGCGTTTGACGAGTTAGATTCTGGAAGCGTGCCGGTCGTGCCACGTGATCGGGATGCGAGCGCACTGTTCCAGCGCATTACGGCAGAGGATCCGGATCACCGGATGCCACCGTCGGATTTCAACAAGCCGTTAAGCGCGGAGAGCATCGCGCTACTTTCCAAATGGATTGATGAAGGCGCCCCTTGGGAAGGCCATTGGTCTTTTGTATCGCCTAAGCGATCGACATTGCCAGATGTGGCCGCCGCGGATTGGCCGAAGAACGATATTGACCGCTTTATTCTTGGTCGACTTGAGGCCGAGGCGTTGCAC
>JAJDAB010000301.1 GCA_029262095.1 Candidatus Hydrogenedentota bacterium | reverse complement strand
GCGGACCTCGGGACTTATAATCCGATGGAGCGGCTTGAATCGTTGGCAGCGGCGCGAATTCCTATGCTGTTCATTCACGGTGACTCGGATACTGTTGTGCCGATTGAGGACAATGCGGGTGAGCTTGTGAGCCGCGTCAATGCACTTGGCGGGCGCGCGGAACTGATTACCGTTCCTGGCAAGGGGCATGAAGTATGTCCGGAGTTCTTTGAGTCGAGTGTGTTTATGTCGTTCTTACTCGCGAAGGGTGAAATTGCCGCGTCGAGTGGTTCATTCTGAGGACAAGATATCTTTTTGACTGGCCACGACTTTCGGGTATATGAGATTGCCGCGGTAAGCCGAAGAACCAAGGCGGATCACAGCGGTCTCGCTTCGTAATGGTCTTCGTGTTTGACATTACGCGTCCGCTCTGCAATTTTCCACCCCATGATTCGCTCAATACTAATTGCTGTCTGGATAGTGCTTCTCCCATCGTGCGCAACAATGCCGCCATCGACCACTACTGATAAACCACTACGTGCGCACGCCGAATTCGCAACCGTCAATCCGGATTTCCCGGTCCTAGCCGCGCGCACTCGGAACTTTTCCCTGGGCGAACCGCGCTCAATTCAGTTTGTTCCGAACTCGAGTCTCGTCTTTTTTCTCCGGTCTGGTTCCCAAAGTTTCGCGCAAGACTTATTCGCGCTGGAGTCGGACACGGGGGAGGAGCGAGTATTATTATCCGCCGACTCTTTACTCGGAGGCGCAGCCGAACAGCTTTCGGTCGAAGAAAAAGCGCGTCGCGAACGCATGCGCCAAATGGCCCGTGGCATCGCCTCCTATCAATTATCCAGTGACGGTCGCCACGTACTAATTCCGCTTTCGGGCGAACTGTTCATCTACGATGTCGAATCTGGAGCCGTCGATTCCCTGAACAGCGATTCCGGCTATCCCTTGTCACCATCGTTTTCGCCGGACGGCAAGTCCATCGCGACGATTCGCGACCGCGACCTATATGTAACCGATCGAATCACAAAGAACGAACGCCGTTTGACCTATGCCAAACACGACGAGATTACAAATGGTCTAAGCGAGTTTGTGGCGCAGGAAGAAATGGGACGTCTAGCCGGTTACTGGTGGTCACCAGACGGAAAACAAATCGTCTATCAACAGACCGACACAAGCCCCGTAGAAAAATTGCACATTGCCAACGCCGTCCACCCAGAGCGACCACCCCAGCGCTGGCCCTATCCACGCGCGGGAACTGCGAACGCGATTACGTGGTTACATATAATGCCTACGGACGGAGGCCAGCCCACCTGGATCAACTGGAATCGCGACCATTACCCCTACTTAGTCAATGTTCGCTGGACCAACAACGCCCCATTAACCATCCAAGTTCAGAACCGCGAGCAAACGAAATCAGTGCTCTACCAAGTCGATGAGAACACCGGCGCGACGACCCAATTGTTAGAAGAGACCGACTCCGCATGGATCAATATCGACCAGCAAATGCCCCGTTGGCTCGAAGATGGCACAGCATTTTTCTGGACCACCGAACGACGGGGCCAATGGCAACTCGAATTACGCAACGCCGATGGTTCGCTCCGCTATGAGATCACCCAACCTGCCTTTGGTTATCGCAGTTTCGTCTCCTACATCGCCGAGTCGCGCGAACTCCTCGTCTATGCCTCCGATTCACCCCTCGATCGGCATGTCTACTCAATCCAGCTCGCCGAAGATGGTGAGCCATCCACACCTACAAAATGGACCGATGCACCAGGTCTTCATAGCCTTATCGCGGACGCCGGTCACAAACAATTCATTCGCCGCGTCGAAAATCTATCCGACGCTTCTTCGCAAGAGTTGACAGAACGGGACGGCAAACCAATCGCCAAAATTGAATCCCGCGCAGATCAGGTACCGTTTGAACCTCAAGTAGAATTGACGACGATTGGTGCTGACAAAATGTTTCACGCAGCCATCGTACGTCCAAGTGATTTCCAACGCGGACAGAAGTACCCCATAATCGAATCCGTATACGGCGGCCCCCATGCAAATTACGTGACCAAGTCCGGGCGCCGCTACCTCCAAGATCAATGGCTCGCCGATCACGGTTTCATAGTCGTGCGTCTAGACACCCGGGGCACACCCAAGCGCGGACGCGATTGGGAACGCGCAATAAAGGGTAATCTGATCGAAATACCGCTAGCAGAACACGCAGCAGGCATTCGCGCCCTGGCCAAACGCTATCCCGAGATGGACATCAACCGTGTCGGTATCCAAGGCTGGTCATTCGGCGGTTACTTCAGCGCCATGGCCGTCATGCGCGAGCCCGGCCTATACAAAGCAGGCATCGCGGGCGCGCCAGTCGTGCAATGGGAAGACTACGATACGCACTACACCGAACGGTACATGGGCCTACCCCAAAGAAACGAAGCAGGATATCGCAGCGCAAATGTCCTAACGTACACTGAAAAACTCACTCGGCCCCTATTACTCATCCACGGCACCACAGACGATAACGTCTACTTCATGCACAGCCTAAAACTGTCCGACGCCCTCTATCGCGCGGGCATCCCCTACGAATTCCTGCCCCTAAGTAACTTCACCCACATGGTCGCCGATCCCCAAGTCGCCGCCCAACGCGCCTACCGAGCGCTGTCCTTCTTCACGGAGCACCTCAAGCCATAAAATAACCGTCATCCCCGCGAAGACGGGGATCCTGCAATCTCACGATGCAGCTTCCTCCTCGTGAATATACCGCTGCTCCTTGTAACGCATCGCATAAAACACAAAAATCACGGCCGTTCCAAACATCATCCCGGTGAAGAAAATGAAATAGGCCGGACCTTCCAACTTCGAAGTACCGTCGGGATTCTGTATAAAGAAATTCACAAAACTCGCGAACAGATTTCCTGCAGAGACGCTTAGCCAAAACAATGCGCTAACAAAGGACTTCATCGCTTTTGGTGCTTGTGTGTAGGAAAACTCCAGACAAGTAATCGACACCATTACTTCCGCGGCCGTCAATATGACGTACGCGAATACTTGCCATCCGATGCTCGGTTGCTGACCCAACGCAATCTGCTGCGCTATCCATACAGGAATTAAGAACGAGACGCCGGTTAGAAATAGTCCAGCCGAAATCTTTCTCATGGGTGTCAATGTGACAAAACGACTGGCTTGTGGGTACACAACGTAGTTGAATAAAGGAATGAACAGCATGATGAATAACGGATTGACCGCTTGCACTTGAGATGAGTACCAACCGATCCCCATCCACTGACGATTCATGTTCTCAGCCTGTAAAACCCAAGAGGAACCCGATTGGTCGAAAAGTGCCCAAAACATGGATACAAACAAAAACAGGACCGCTAGTTTGCCCATTGCCGCAAGGCCTTCGCTACTGAACGCTTCTTTAAGGAATCCAGTCCCAGTCGGAGGGATATGAACGAATCGGTGCCGTCCGGCCCAGAATGCCACCGTTGCCACGAACATCAATACACCGGGAATTCCAAATGCCCAGCGCGGTCCCATGTTGTTCAATAGCCAAGGCGTTAGCAGAGTGGATATGAATGCACCCGTGTTGATGGAAAAGTAGAACCAACCATAAACGCGGCTCAGTAAATGTGAATTCGAATCGCCAAATTGATCGCCGACGTGAGCAGACACGCATGGCTTGATTCCACCGGCCCCGACCGCGATTAAAATCAACCCGGAAAACAGACCAAGCCGAGTCTCGTCAGCCGCTAAGGCAGCGTGTCCCAGACAGTACACCAAAGATAATCCGATGATCGTCCGGTATTTGCCCAACAACATGTCGGCAACGAGCGCGCCTAGAATCGGAAACGCGTATGCCGACGCTACAAATAGGTGATAGTAGGCTTTGGCGTCATCTTCCGACATGCCGTCTAGCGCGCCACTAGAATCTTTAAGATGATTGACCATGAACACCACAAGGATGGTCCGCATCCCATAAAAGCTAAACCGCTCCGCGAACTCGTTTGAAATGATGAACGGAATACCGCTAGGGATTCGGTCACTGGCAACTGGGGCAGTGCGATAAGTTGACGACGCCATATGAAAAGATTCCTGGGTTAGACGCGCGAGTATACCCAATCCCGAAACCGCGATTCGATACGAACAGAATCGTGCCAACTGCGTATGCAAAGCGCATGTATCCCCCTTAGAAGGGGGGTAGGGGGGATGTAGACCCCGCAGCAACCGAATAGATCAGAATCCACCTAGCGTGTATTGTGCTGCGTCCTAAACGATAGAAGCCGACAGCGAGGAAACCATGACCGATTCACCCGTGCTCTACGACGTCGCCGATCACATCGCCACCATAACACTCAACCGTCCGGAAAACCGGAACAGCATGACCCCGGACGTGCTGGACGGCCTCGCGAATTCGTTGCAACGCGTCAATGCGGATGCTGACGTGCGCTGTCTAATCATCACCGGCAAAGGCAAGAGCTTCTGCGCGGGCGCCGACTTCAAAACAGGCGCGCAAGCCGAGAGCAAAGGCAATGCCGTAATGCCCAACGACCGCTCATTCGCGATCTACCAATCATTCCTGTCGGTACTCGAAATAGAAGTACCCGTAATCGGCGCGCTCAACGGTCACGCCATCGGCGGCGGACTCGGCCTCGCCATGGTCTGCGATATGCGCGTCGCCAATCGCGATTCCAAATACGGTGCCAACTTCACCAAACTCGGTCTCCATCCCGGCATGTCCACGACCTACCTGTTACCGCGCCTCATCGGTTTACCCCGTGCCGCCGAACTCCTCTTTACCGGCCGCATCATCACCGGAGAAGAAGCCGCGGACTACGGCCTCGCAAATTACGCTGTCGCTGCCGACGCAGTACTCACTAAAGCTCAGGAACTCGCCGCCGAAGTCGCATCCAGCGCCCCAATCGCCACACGTTGGACCAAACGCTCCCTCTACGAAAACGTACAGTTCGATCCCGTGCCAGCAGGCCGCCACGAAGCCGACCTCCAATCCAGAACCATCGAAACCGAAGACTTCAAAGAAGGTGTAGAAGCCCTGCTAAACAAACGCAAACCCGAGTTCAAGGGACGATAGCCCGGAAAGGGAGGGCCAAGTTCCTCGAAGACTTGCGAAGCAAGTCTGGGCTTGGCCAGAGTATTATCCAGTGACCCGGCCAACGTGGAAGTTGGCCCTCCCATACACAATCGAAACTCCGGCCTGTGACCGAAGGTCTCCAATACCCTAAGGCCGGACCTCCAACACCATATTCGTAGCCGTCTCAGCCGTCCGACGAAACCGTGTAAAACCACCCTCACCGGTAACCTCACGCAACCGCGCCTCACCGGCTTGCGCGCCCAGCCCCAAGCCAACTTCCTGACTCAACGAAGCCGGTGTGCAAACCATCGTCGAAAACGAATAGAGCATTTGCCCCAGCAAATGGAAATTGTCTTCCGGTTTATCACCGGCCAGCGGTTCAACCAACATCCAAGTGCCATCGGGCTTTAGCGATTGGTGAATGTGTTTCGAAACGCCGACCGGATCCCCCATGTCGTGCAAACAGTCGAAACAAGCGACTAAGTCATAGTCGTTACCCGGGAAGATTTTGGCGTCTGCAATTTCAAAGTGCGTGTTTTCGACACCGGCATCGCTAGCCTCTTTTCGCGCCGCCTCGACCGATTCCTCGTGGAAGTCATAACCGATAAACGTCGAATTCGGGAATTCTTTCGCCATGATCACGGTCGAAAGTCCGTGTCCACAACCCACATCCGCTACTTTCGCACCGGCCTGTAATTTTTCCGCCACGCCTTCAAGCGACGGAATCCACGACGTGGTCAAATTGGTGAGATAACCCGGCTTAAAGAATTTCGCGGTACCGCAAAACAAACAATCGTCATGCGATCCCCAAGGAACACCTTCGCCCGATTTGAACGCCTCACGCACGAGATGATGATCGATGTGGCACGCCGATACGCCGAAGAACCCCCCGTTCAAATAGTACGGACTGTTCTCATCCGCAAAAACCAACGCCTGCTCAGGCGACATGGAAAACTTCTTCGTGTCGGAGTCATAGGAAATATACCCTGCCGCCGTCTGCGCATACGCCCACTCACGCACATACCGCTCAAATGTACCGCTCGCGGCAGCGAGTTCTTCTGACGTCAACCCCTCACTTCCCGCCAACGTCTTGTACAACCCGAGCTGATCGCCGATCACATTAAGAGGCGCAATTGCCGCCGCACCCATATCCGCCAACACCTTTCCCACGAATTCTTCTAATTTCTTTTCATCCACCGCCATCATAGATCTCCTTTTCGCAATGCGATGCGCACCAGTCGCGACATGGTCGCATGCGCCAACAAAGTGTTCAACGCTTCGCGCCCGAGCCATTATGATCGTCATTCCCGCCGAGGCGGGAAACCAGAATCTAACGATTAAGATGTCGCACTCTCGAAAACGGACCGCGATCTGTGAAATCGTAGTTCGATTGATTCACAAAATCCTTGCAAGAAAGGAAACGCAATGCCAAGCGACAATGCTCCATTCGTACACGTAGTCCTGTTTGGATTACCCGAAGATGCTAACCCCGCCGATGCCGACGAACTCATCGCGGACATCGACACCCTCTTGCGTCCGCTCGAAACCGTCCGACACATCGAGCGCGGCAAACGTGCCGACACCGCTGTACGGCCCATCGTCCTGACCGATTACGACGTTGGCCTTCTAGTCATGTTGGAAGACAAAGCCGGCCTAGATGCATATCTGACCCATCCCGACCACGTGAAATTCGCTACTAAATGGGCAGCCCGATCAACCATTCGCGTGATGGATTTCGAGGCCAAATAGTGTCCGCTCACCGTGAAACCGGTGGCCAAACAATCCAGTTTTTCACTCGAGGACACCATCGATCGCGTCGACTAAACAACAATAGAGCGCCAATAGGGCGAATTTCACCCATTGGCGCTGCCTGAATCAGCCCCGCTGTAACCATTCGCATCGTCCAGCCCACACCCAAGATGGTACCGCTACGAACGGGGCTCCGGGACGGTTGTTCCTGGCGTGCAAGGCGGCTATCATTACGAATTCCACAGAAATCCTCTGGCGCGGCGGTGCGCTGGTAGAGCAATAACTAATCCAATGAGGGAGGCATGATATGCGAACAAACTGGCAGATGAGTTTGGCTGTGGTCGCCATGATGGCGATTGCGGCCCCCACGTTTGCAGCGTCGCTGCAAGGCGTGGTCACCGACGACGGCGGATCGCCGATCGCGGGTGCGATGGTATCCGCCATCGACCCAGACCTCGAAAAGAGTGTCACCGTATTCACGGATGCAGACGGTAAGTATGAAATCAAGGGACTCGAATCCAAGACACACAACGTTCGGGCGCGAATCTACGGTAAGGAAGATACGCTCACGGAAGGTGTCGACGTGACCTCCGGCGAAGCCGTAAAGTTCGCGATGAAGCCCATCGCCGACATCAACTCGCAACGCACCGGTGACGATCTCTTCTCACTCGTCAAGTGGGATAGCGAAGAAGACAAATCCAACTTCAAGATGCAATGCGCCTATTGTCATCAAATCGGCACAATCGGTTTCCGTACCCCGGAAGAGCCGGTTGACTGGGAGACAATGGTTGCGCGCATGCAAGGCTACGGTGGCTTGTACGAGCATACGAAGACTTCACTCGTGAAACGTCTCCTTGAAGCGTATGACACCCCGGCAATGGAAGACTGGCCGGAATGGGAAATTCCTGCAGCACCGGCCGGTAGAGGCGCTGACGTCATCATCTCGGAATGGGACATGGGCCGTGAACACAACGCCATGATCCACGACCTTGAACCCAGCATGCACGACGGCCTCATCTACACCGTCGACATGATCGCCGATGCCGTTGCAACGGTCGATCCGAAGACCGGCGAACGTAAAATCTACACCGTCGACGGCGGTAAAGAATACGAAGCCGACGAATTTCCGCGCAAAGGTCCGCACTCGTTAGAGCCGGATTCCAAAGGCAACATGTGGATTACGCTCGCCTTGAGCGGCCAAATGGCTAAGTTCGACGCCGAGACGAAAGAATTCACCATCGTTTCCAGCGCACCCGCGCCCCGGAAACGTGGTGTATATCCCCATTCGTTGCGCGTAGACCAAAAAGACGTCGTTTGGTACACCGACGCGGGCACGAACAGCGTGTTCTCGCTCGACCCGAACAACGACAACGTCGTTAAAGAGTACAAACTGCTTTCCGCTGGCCAGGCCATTGGTGCCGGTAAAGGCGAAAGCAGCGGCATCACGCCTTATGGCATTAGCGTAGCGCCCGACGGCAAAATCTGGTACAGCAAGCTGAACGGTAACCGTATCGGCCGCATCGACCCGACCAAAGAGGACGGCGACATCAAGGAGTGGATCCCGCCATATGAAGGTCCACGCCGCTTACACGTCGCAAAAGACGGTAAGGTATGGGTGCCCTTCTTCGGCGACGGTAACTTCGGAAGCTTCGACCCAGAAGCAGCCGAAGGCAAAGAGTGGAAGTGCTACGACATGCCGCGCGGCCAGAACGAAATTCCGTACGCGCTGAACATCCACCCGCAAACCGGCAACATCTGGGTCTGCGGAACGGGTTCGGACACGCTCGTCGAATTCAATCCGGAAACGGAAGAGATGACCGAGTTCCGCATGCCTTCGCAAGTCACCTACACCCGCGAAGTCGAGTTCACCGACGACGGTAGCGTCTGGGTCTGCAATTCCAACTACCCAGCCCGCCACACCGAAAGCGGCCGTGGCTCCGTCATCCGCGTCAAAGTCGCGAGTAAAGACGCCGACGCACCGCTCTCCGGCGACTAAGCCAAACCAAACATAACCCGTAACAACAACGGGGCCCAGTCTAAACAGACCGGGCCCCGTTTCTCGTTCTCCCGTCCAACGTCAGTGTATGAGCCGCATACCACGCCAATGCTATTATCGATTCATGGCTGAAGGCGGCGGAATCGAAACCACCAGCGATAATCTCGTTTACTTCATCAATAGAGATGAAGAACAGCGGCGTTTCAATGAGCTCCTCGACGCGATACACGGCTCACCATTGCCCGTGCTCGCGTACCACGGTGTCGCCGGGGCGGGGAAATCATGGCTGGTCGAAAAGTTTCAGCAAGAACTCATCGAACGGGGGAAATCGCTTGGACAGGACTTTCCGTTTGCGCGGATCGACTTCAGCACGGACTCCGCTGGCTCTGCATTCGTGCAGGACTACGAAACCGCCCTCACCCGCATCCGACGAAAATTGGGGCGGGACATCCTATTTCCGCATTTCGATTTGGCTTGTGGTTACATGGCATACCATCGCGGTGAAGTGACGAAACCTTCGCCGCTCCAATCGGCCAAGTCCAAGCTCGCCGGCCAAGCAGTCGCCCACAGCGGCAGTGCTGGTGCGGGCGCAGTCATCGAACCCATCTTCGCACCATTTCTGGTTAATCACGTCTTTCAGTTTGTCGGGGCCAAGTTCACCAAGTCGCAACTGCGAAAGCAGATTGATCAGTGGTTCGACTCCGAAGATGCCAAACATCTCAGTTCCATGGATGACCAGAAGATATTGCCCACGCTGCCACAACGTCTTGCCCTGGATTTGAACAAATCCTTGCCCAAGCGGGCTGATCGACAGTGCCGAGCGGTCGTCTCTCTAGATACGTTCGAGACGTTCGATCGCGGAGAAGAACGGAACGCTGACAAATGGGTACGCGAGTTTTGCGGTGCGCTGGATG
>JAJDAB010000300.1 GCA_029262095.1 Candidatus Hydrogenedentota bacterium | reverse complement strand
ATCATGATCCCTTGCGCGCCTGTTCCCACCGACGCTGCTCCGGTCTTGCCATCAAATGTTGTGACGACTATTTCCCATAGAATAAGACAAGTCGGCCATGCGATAAGAGCCCATCCGATGTAAAAGACAGCACCATATTTTCGGTCGTATCGTTTGTACGTGAGGACGAGGTCGACCATCAGACAACATAAGCCAAAGCCGGTAATCAAGGACGCTGTGACATACAGCGCGATCAACTCGGCCACGCTTTTCGACGGGTTGTTGCGAGGCGTGTTTGCAGTCGATCACACGAACGTGTCGCAACCATTGAACCAACTATTTCTTTGGCCGTTCGAACTGGTGTTGGTAATACCCGTCATTCAGCTTGCGCACGAGGTCTTTTGCTTCGGCGAGGTCCGCTTCGAGTAGTTCGCGCATTGATACGAATCCGCAGAGGTTTTGATCATCGTCGAGGACAACAAGGTGGCGAAAATTCTTTCCGATCATGAGGGCTTTCGCGACGTCGTACCGTTCGTCGATAGAAACGTGAAAGACAGGCGTTGTCATAACGTCGCGCACGGCTGTCTTTTCCGGATCTCGTTTTTCGTAGACCACCCGCCGCATAAGGTCGCGTTCGGAAAAGACACCGACAACTTTCCGCGCCTCGCACACTGCAATTGCACCGATTTGCTTTTCAAAGAGATATCGAACTACTTCGGTTACAGAATCGGTGGGAGATACAGAGTAGGCTTCGCGTTGACCAACGACTTCTCGGATGGTTTTCATTGAATCGCCTCCCGTCTTGCCGTGTCCAATAGTGTACAGTAGCGGGACCCTGACCACTGCCGAACACGGCGGCTCCTCTATGGCAACCCCAACGTACTCCTTAGTGATCCCGGCTTTCAACGAACAGTCGTATCTTCCGCGCCTGTTGGATTCAGTCGACATCGCGCGCGAACAATATCTGCAGGGGTCCGCTGCGGTAGAGGTCATCGTCGCGGACAACAAGTCTCGGGATGACACCGCTCGTATCGCTCGAGATAGAGGGTGTCGCGTCGCTACCATTGAAAAGCGGTGTATCGCGGCGGTTCGTAACGGCGGAGCAGCGTTGGCAATCGGGGACATCTTATGTTTCGTCGATGCGGATATGCGAATCCATCCGGATACGTTTAATGCGATTGATGCGGCGATGAAGACGGAGAAGTATGTCGCGGGGGCTACCGGAGTCACGATGGAAAACTTATCGCCCGGCATCCTCGCGGCCATGGCAATCATGTTCCCATGGTATGGGCTGCCGGAATGGGCACCGGAGTAGTGTTTTGCCGTCGTAACGATTTTGCGACCATTGGGGGCTATGACGAAGAACTCTTTATCGCCGAAGACGTGCGGTTTCTTCTGGATCTACGAACGCTTGGGAAGAGCCGTGGACAGCGGCTTGTGCGTGCAACGTCTGCAAAAGCCATAAGCTCGACGCGCAAGTGGGATGAGCACGGTCAGTGGCACTATTTTCGTTTGATCGCCATGTTTTTCGTGACGCGATTTATCTCGCCGCACAAGGCGGAACAATTTATAAAGGCGTATTGGTACGGAGACCAGCGAACGCAAGACGAGAAAACGCAAGACAATTAATGCACGATGTTGTAGGGCGACGATGTCGTCTTCGCGGAGTGGCGCATTAGTATTGAGTTCGAGGACACGCACACTACGCCTTTCCGGGATCGGCGCGAAATGTCGCACGCAACAAATCGCGCCAATCGTGCAATTGATTCTTGAATAGCTCTCGTAAAGAACCTTCCAACTCATCTTTATTTTCCTCAAAACTCGAACTTGCCCAAAAAAACATGCACAAATCAGGACTGCATTCAAGTACGCTTTCTAAAGAACTTCCATCTACGTTAGATTTATTTTTTGGCGCGTTGAGTGCTTCGATCTTCTGCGGTTTCACGAGCGGCTTCCAATTGGTTTTCTCACCCACTAAAGGCCCGTACCCCGTTTTCAAGAACATATCATCGTCATCGAACCAACCAACCAGACTCGACAAGAACGCATACTCTGTCCATGACACCAATGTATAATCCCGTTTCAACATCAGCCAGTACGATGCTGCACCGGTACTGTACGCTAGAGCCAGATGTCCATCTTGCCACAGACGAGCGTCGCGCATGCCCCGGATCAATTGCTCACGTAGTTTATAGGCGTAACCTCTGTTTCTTGACTGCTTACGAGTCCACGTCGTGCACGTCTCGAATACGCGTGGCTCGCCATTCCCGTTGCGAAATGGTTTAGGAACCTCCATACCCCTCGCTGACAACTCCGTGATTATCTTGTCGGACATCGCGGGATGCATCATGGTATGACACAAGACTCTCTGGTCGTGTATGAGTAAGGCAGACTGTCCACATTGCCAAACTGATTCTAGAAAACGTGGCGAGCAATCAACCAGACCTTCCTCTTCTGATAGGTCCGTGGAAAGTTTCTCCCACTTCCCTTCTGGCACGGTCGGACTAAAGTCCCTTTCGATTTCTGGCTGCGCCCATTTATCAATAATTGGACGGAAGATGAATCGATTGTCAATGCGTGCGGTCAGTTGCTTCACGTCGATTTCTTCGCCATCTTTGAATAGATCGTTAAAACGATCCCGATAGAACTCAACAACTTCACCTTCTTTCTTACCCTCGACGATTAAACCCGAAGTCGTGAGGAATGAACCGCTACCTAACTCGTCGCGAGTCTGATGGAACAACACCAATGCACGTCTATCTACAATCAAATAGCCAACTGGACTACTGTTTTCGACTTGTCTGATTTCGCATGTTTCACCAGAATCGTCTTGTCCAAATACTTCGATGCAGTGCTTGAAACTAGTACTCTCCCGACAACTTGAAATCGAACGGTTCGTATCAGAGACCTGCTCAAGTCGCTTGTACTTGATTGGCCTCTCCTTATCTTGAAGCCGCAGAACGATGGAATCCAGAAACTCTATCCGAGTCTCACGACCGTCAGTCTTGGTATTGAAATCGTCTCGAAACGGAGGCGACAACACGAGAATCTCGCTCTCCGATGCAGCAACAAGCCGCTTCATTTCCCCAAAAAGGGGAAAACCCTGTTTTTGTTCGGGTGAATCAGTGTGTTCACGAAGAACACGCACGGTCGCATCCAACTTAGACAACGACCTAGCGATTTCTTCACTCGTTTCACTTGACAGTGTTTTTACCGTATTCAATACGTCCTTCGAATCAGTAGCTACGGGCTCTAACAGACCTTCAAGCTGATGTTTCGAATCGTTTCCAAATTGTCCGAAATTTGCCCGAACATAGTACGCTAATAGAGTGACCGCAAGAATAATGGCGATCATTCCGAAAGCAATGAGCGTATTGGGAGATCCAATACCATTCAAACCAAAACGTAGTAGCAAAGAACCCGGAACAGAAATCAAGAGTCCAAATGCGGGGTAAACAAAATGATCTCTGTGAAAACTGTACGATTTATCTTTTTGCATATTAAATCGATCCCATCGAAAGATTACGCCAAAATCAGAACCCCGCTAGTGTCGCATAATTAGCACTCTTGGGCAATTCATCACGCGGAAACTTTGTGACAATAGTTTTCTGGGCATTGGCATACACGATTCTTACTCTACGGCCGCGTCAATCGCTCGCCGCATTCGAGGCTTCGACGAACTTGGCCAGACTAACTGGCAATGATGTAGTACGTGCCGGAGGCGCGGGCGATGATGTCGCCAGCGTCGTCGCGCAGTTCGGATTCTAGAAATGCGACGCGTTTTCCTTTTTTGAGCACTTCGGTCTTGCAGGTGATGGAGCCTTCGCGCACCGCCTTGTAGTAGCTGATCTTGATTTCGACCGTGGTGGAGTTTTCGTTGCCGCTGAGCATCGGCATGATGGCGAAGGCCATTCCGGTGTCGGCCATGGTGTAGGTGGTGCCGCCATGGACCACGCCGCCGGGGTTCAGGTGTTTTTCCTCGACGTCGATTCGGCATTCCGATTTACCCGGCTCGGCGCTCACCAATTGAATGCCTGCGACGCCTGGAAATTTACCGGGGAAGATGTGTTCGTTGACATGGCTGGGATCGAGTTGCAATGGTACGTCCTTTCACGGAATTGAAATTCGGAATTCCGAATTGTGCCAGACTCAGCGCGGGCATTGCGACCCTTCGCAGGGCTATCGCATTAAAAACGACAACAAAATATATTGACAGGATTACAGGATAGCCAGGATGGTGCTTCTCACATGGGTACGCGGGTGACACAGACTTGGCGGATAATCGCGGATATGAAAACTATCAGCATACAGAATCGGTGTTTTCCCATTGTATCCGTGTACCATTTCTCCATATCCTCCGTGCAAGTCGGGTTACCGCCCAAGGCTATCGCATTAAAATGACAACAATTTGGTGTTCTCCAAAAGGTATCCGCTTTTTGTTGGCCGGATTTCCCAACGTATGCCGGTATTCATCTGTTAAATGAGGAAGTTATTCGGGATAGTTTAGTGCGATTGCCTCGCGACTCTTCGCGTTGGGACGGACGGAAGGAACACAGAACGTTGAACAAAACGAGTGAGCCGCTGAGATCGGAGTCGTTCCAGTTGCGGCCTGTAACACCGGCGGATAAGGACGGAATCATCACGCTCATCGACGCGATTTTTCGGGAATACGGCGATGAAATCTTTCTAGACGGAGCGGATTCGGACCTGCTGGACATCGCCGCGCACTATGAGCCGGGTATGTTCATGGTGTATGCGGGCGATGACGAGGTGTTTGGAACGGTCGCGTTGCAATATGATAAAGACGATGCATCCGTCGTACTGTTACGGCGGATGTATTTGAACGCAACGCTGCGGGGCACGGGCGCTGGCCAACAACTTATCAACTGGGCGCTTTCGAAATCCGTGGAACTTGGCGCGCGCCGCATGGAGCTTTGGACCGATACACGTTTCGAACGTGCGCACTTCTTTTACGAGAAGATGGGCTTCACCGATTCCGGCGAAGTGCGATCGATGGACGATGGCGCGATGCCGTATGAAGAATTCATGTACTTCAAGGACTTCCAATAAATGCGAACCTTCACGTTGCTTGTTATTCTGTTTGCGGCTTATCCGGCGAACGCGCAATCCGTCGGCGAACCATCGAGCGAGTACTTTCGCGATTGGCTCATTTGTGGACCCTTCCCCGACCCAGCGGGCCGCGACGGCAATCTTGAACGAACAAAGCTTGATGGATCGTACACTGATTATCTGACGGGCGCAGGCGGTGAAACGGACGTTTATCCGGAATCCGGGGATGTTGTGGCATTCGGCGGATCAGAGTATCGCTGGATCGACCACAGCTCTGATGAGGTAAGCGTCGACCTAGACGTCGTGCTGGGCAACGACTATCCCGTCGTGGCGTATGCGTACACCACGTTTTTCGCCGAAGCGGATCGTGGCGCACTTATGGCGTTGGGCAGCAATGACGACGTCCGCGTTTGGCTGAACGGCGAGCCGGTACACGACCGGCCTGGGCCACGCGGTTTGCGATTGGACGAAGACCTCGTCCCTGTGCTGTTGCGCGATGGCGCAAACACGGTGCTGATAAAAGTTGAAGAGCGCGGCAACGCCTGGGGATTCAGTTGCCGGTTCTTACCGTTCGATATAGAACGGTACATCGAAAGTACGTCACTGTTTCGGTTCGAATCTAACGGCAGCGGCGGCACGATTCGCGTGAATGGTCCGCCGGAATTGTTGCGCGCTTTGGTCGGCGGCGTCGATCTGAGCGTGATCAATATGCGATCGCCGGATACCCGGATTTGGGCATCTGTCTGGGACGGCGAAGAATCAATAAGCATCGATCTGCCCGAATATCCGGGTTATGAGCGGTTCACGCTCCATGCAACAATTCGCACCGACGCAGATGAAGCTATCCAATGGACAATGCCCTTTGCCACAGGGGCGCGCGATGAACACACGCTTTTCGAAAATGGAGAATCCGATTATGTAATCGCCCTCGCGGAAGATGCATCGGCATCCGAACAGTGGGCGTCTAAAGAATTGCAACATTGGCTCGGAGAGATAAGTGGCGCTTCGATCCGAATTCGAAAGCCGGAACAGGTCGGCGATTCGCCCGCGATTTACGTTGGCTGGAATAAACGTGTGCGCGAACTTCTCAACGATTCATCCGCGCCCAGCGATACCGATGAATCGTTTCGTTACCGCAACGTGGACCGGGACATCGTCATTTGGGGTGGACGGGATCGGGGCACGATGTATGGAGTCTCTTCGTTTTTGGAACGCGAGTTTGGTGTGCGTTGGTATACGCCGAGCGTGACCGCTACGCCTAAGCGCGCGTCATATCAGTTTGACTATCTTGACCATGAAGAAACTCCGGGCATTCGCGTGCGCAACGACTTCTATTTCGAGGCGTTCGATCCGACGTGGGCCACAAGGAATCGGGTGAACGGCGCGATGAACATACGCGAACAACCGGGAGGGGTTGAATCGTATTGGAAGGTCCATACGTTCTATCCCGTCATGTCTCCGGAAGAATTCTTTGAGCCGCACCCGGAATATTTCAGCCTGATCGATGGCGAACGCATTCACGAACGCGCTCAACTTTGCCTAACGAATCCCGACGTTCTACGCATTTTCATGGAACGCATGAAAGACGAAATTCGCGAGAACCCTCAATATCGCATTTATTCGGTATCGCAGAACGATTGGCGCAACCCGTGTCAATGCTCGAACTGCCAAGCGATCGTGGCACAAGAAGAGAGCGAGTCCGGACCGATCCTCTGGTTCGTCAACGAAATTGCCGAGGCCATCGAAGAAGAGTTTCCGGACAAGTTTATTGGGACGCTAGCCTATCAATACACCCGAAAGCCGCCGAAGACATTGAAGCCTCGTGACAATGTCGTCATTCGTTTTTGCAGTATAGAATGTTGCTTCGCGCATCCATTCACGGAATGCCCGGAAAACGCTTCGTTTGTTGACGACATGAAAAAATGGGCGGCCATTGCGCCACACATATACGTGTGGGACTACGTCGTAAACTTCAGCCACTATGTCATGCCTTATCCGAACTTCCGCGTGCTGCAGGACAACATCCGTTTCTTTCGGGACCACAAAGCGATCGGCATCATGGAACAAGCCGCATACCAGAGTCGCGGTGGAGAGTTCGCGGAACTACGGTCGTACGTGATCGCCAAACTGCTCTGGGACCCTGAAGCAAATGTCGACGAAATAGTCGACGATTTCGTGTACGGATACTACGGGCGCAGCGGGCAATATATTCGCGCGTACTTCGACCTACTGCACGACAGCCTGACACCGGACACGCACATACATCTCGGTATGCGACCGGATGATCCATTCTTTAACGGTTTACTGATCCGAAAGGCAGATGCGCTATTCGATCGCGCAGAAAGGGTTGCCGAAAACCCCGCAATTTTGGCCCGCGTCGAACTCGCTCGACTGCCTCTGCTCTATCTAAAATGCAGGCGCGATCTTCGCGCCTCTCATCGCGATGGCTCGTACAAGCGTTTCAAAGAGATCGCTGAACGTGAACACGTGACCCATCTTGCCGAATCAGGCGCTCCGCATGTGGAAGCTTTCCATGCGGAGATGGACGCATATCGTTCGGAATAAAGGCCCACAAACCTACCGATCGTTCGGATTCGTTCTGCAAGCCTTTCATTTCCATTTCCCTCGATTTCCTATATAAATCTCGGTGAAAAGAATTTCTATTATAACTAATATTAATGAATATTATTGAAAGAATTGTATTGCTATATACTGCGCTGATTGATAAATTTCCTAAGACATGGACGGCAACGCTGTCCACAACCTCTACACATTAGCTGCCCGCACCCGGATTTTCTGGGGCGGGACAACGAAGGACATGAGAGGACTCTCCGATGGTAGACA
Source organism: Candidatus Hydrogenedentota bacterium (assembly GCA_029262095.1). GTDB lineage: Bacteria > Hydrogenedentota > Hydrogenedentia > Hydrogenedentales > SLHB01 > JAJDAB01. Next base: position 1,778 of record JAJDAB010000300.1, on the reverse strand, counting down.
GTGCAACCGCTGCGGTGGACCACGAGAAGAACGATCTTTCCCAATTGGGCATCAGCCAGGAATCAATCGAGGCGCTCGAATCGGAATGGACTTCCGAGGAGCGCTGGTCTGGAATCGTCCGGCCTTATAACGCCGAAGAGGTGTTGCGTGCGCGCGGCACGATGAAAATCGAACATACACTGGCGGCGGCTGGATCGAAACGGCTGTGGCACTTGCTAAAGACGGAGCCATTTGTCCGAGCCCTTGGAGCGCTGACCGGCAATCAAGCGGTGCAGCAAGTCGAAGCGGGCTTGAAGGCGATCTACTTGAGTGGTTGGCAAGTCGCGGCGGATAACAATCTTGCGGACAAGATGTACCCTGACCAAAGCTTGTATCCCGCGAACAGTGTCCCGACTGTGGTACGCAAGATTAACAATGCGTTACGGCGCGCGGACCAAGTCCAGGTGCTCGACGGCCGGAAGAATGGCCCCTATTGGTTCGCGCCCATCGTCGCAGATGCAGAAGCCGGGTTTGGCGGTCCGCTCAACGCATTCGAACTCATGACAAGCATGATTGAAGCGGGCGCCTCGGGCGTTCATTTTGAAGACCAATTGTCCTCCGCGAAGAAATGCGGCCACATGGGCGGCAAGGTCTTGGTGCCGACAAACGAATTCATTACGAAACTCATCGCGGCGCGGATGGCGGCGGATATTGCCGGCGTGCCCTCGGTACTCATCGCGCGGACGGATGCGGATGCAGCGAAACTGCTGACCAACGATATTGATGAACGCGATCAGAAGTTTCTCACCGGCGGCCGGACGGCTGAAGGGTTTTACAACATCAAGGGCGGCATTGAACAAGCTATCGATCGCGGCCTGAGCTACGCCCCGTACGCGGACATGATCTGGTGCGAGACTTCGACGCCGGATCTGGATGATGCACGCAAGTTCGCGGACGCGATTCACGCTGAGTTTCCGGATAAGATGTTGAGTTACAACTGTTCACCTTCGTTCAATTGGAAACGGAATTTGGACGACGCAACGATTGCCGAATTCCAGACGTCGCTGTCGAAGATGGGCTACAAATTTCAGTTTGTGACGCTCGCGGGGTTTCACTCGCTCAATCTCGGCATGTTCAACTTGGCGCGCAAGTACAACGAAGACGGCATGGCCGCCTACGCACGATTCCAACAAAAAGAATTCGACTACGAAAAAGGCAGTGGCTACATGGCCACTACGCACCAGAAATTTGTAGGAACAGGCTTCTTCGATCGCGTAATGGAAAGTGTGTCCGGCGGCGAATCTTCTGTCTCGGCGCTTAAAGGCTCAACCGAGGAAGCCCAGTTCGATGCTGGAAAAGGAAACGGCCAACCTGATTGATCACGGCTCTATTGCCGAGAACCGATGGTCTGATTGACCCCAGGCCTGGCTCTCGAGCTTCTCCTCACCGCGGGCGCTCCGAAAGGAGCGCCCGTTCTTTTTTCTAATGTCGCTCGTCGCGTTTCACAGGCCACACGTGCCTCAGATAGACTATAGTTAGATCATGGCTGAACCCGTGGAAATACTCGACTGCACATTGCGCGACGGATCCTATCCGATCGATTTCCAATTTACGGCCGAAGACACTGCACTAATCTGTTCCGCGCTGGAGGCGGCAGGCATTCGCGTAATCGAAGTGGCCCACGGCCTCGGACTCGGTGCGGCACGCGCCGGAAAAGGCGATCAAGCAGCAACGGACGAGGCATATCTCCGCGCGGCTCGATCCGCCGTACGCGAAGGCCGTGTAGGCGCGTTCTTCAT
>JAJDAB010000299.1 GCA_029262095.1 Candidatus Hydrogenedentota bacterium | reverse complement strand
GTTCCGTTCATCGGGCTTGATATCAGACCACGTTAGCCTGGCAACCTCAGAGACTCGGAAACCTGCACAGTAAAGCAAAGTCAGTAGGCCCTTATTTCTTACGTTCGATTCGAGCTCAAGAACAAGTAGCAGTTGAGATTCGGAAACGATGCGCTGGCTGAGTCTATCTGGCAACTTTGGCAATCGAATCAAAGCAGCTGGATTCAAGCGCACGTAACCGAGAGACAATGCAAACTTAAACAGACTCTTGAGATGGGCCAGTATGAGGTTGTGCGTAGCCCCAGTTCGCCCATCCTGGCTAACGTACTCTCCACTCTCAGGCATTTCTCCTAGCGACTGCTGGAACGCCAGGATATCAGCATACGTGACCGCACGCAGTGGTTTGGAAACAAAGGTCCTAAACTCGGCGATGCTGCGTATGTAGCCTCTTCGTGTAGTGGCAGCCTTCCCACTCGCCCAGGCGTTCACGAGATCGGAGTCGTTATCGAATTGAACAAGTACGGCTTGGGTTGGCGCTATGACGGTTAATAACTTGCTCACGAATATGCTCTCCGATTCGTTTACTCATTAGAGTGTTACTGTAACTTGCAATGAGTAAGAACGCAAGGAGAATTTTACGGCTGGAACTTCGTACAATTAGGTACGTTGAAGGCTTGTGATTAAACGTAGATTGTAGGGCCTGTGCTAGCCCGTGTCGCTATATTTTAACTCTAGAGGGGAATAAGGGCGTATCGCTAAGTTTTAACGAAGGCGGGCCATACAGGCCGCCCGAGGTCCTGAAGAGACCTTAGGGCCTAAGGACCACTCTCACTATGCGATGTGTGCCCGTGATTCTGCGAAAAGGCTTCGACGAAAGTCGACCACAAGATGTTTTGGTCAGTGGGTACTTATGTCCATTTACCCGTAGTGCATTATCATTATTAGCACTATTATCTTGCCCTCCCCAGAGCCTGAAATAACCACTATTGTTATTTCAGCCTATAAGTTCAATAATAGCAGGGCACTTCTGAAATTTTCTGTCTTTTTCAAATTACCTTTATATAATATATATTATATATTATTCTATACTAGATGAAGTTAGTATATACGAATAATTTCAGGATCTTTCATAAGTGCTTACTATGATAAGAGTTACAGGCTGAAATTATTTTTGAGTTATTTCAGGCCCAATAAAGACGGGGCTAAAATGACGTGTTTTCAACAAACTCGGCCCGAATTATTTCAGGATTTACCCTAATCAGCTAAGGCTCCGACTTCAAACACCCCTCTAAAGCAAGATCAAGCTGTTATCCTGAAATTTTGGGCGTGCGCCTGTAGCAAGTGCTAATAATGCTATTCAGGCTACATTTCACTCAAAGGCAACGAAAAGAGCGCTCGGGCCCAAACCATCAGATGGTTCTTAGGTCCTCTTTAGTAAAACGAACCAGCTTAAGGAAGGTGCTAAGGGGTCGGGAATTGGGGTTGCACTCTTTTTACCCCCCTGGCCCGTGCTCTCCCGCCCTAGTGGTTCATTTGTTAATGGTTAGACGCCCATCGACGTAAGTCCGGGGGTCAGGCAGTTCGCATGCTTACAATGACGAGGACCTAAGATCCATTCTTACACGCAGGACCATTCTCAGCGGCACTCTGGGACTTACCCTGACAACACGGCGCAGAATATACGTTCCGGATCGGACATCACAATTAGCCCCAATCGGATCATGTAGTTAGTCCGAACCTTCGTCAGCCTCGATACGTTCCCAAGAGTACAATGCAGCACAATTCCACTCGAATATCTCATGACCGCATTCACAAACGATGGTCCCCTTATCGCGGGCCGGATGCTTGTGTTCTGACACCATATATTCTGCTCCGCACTTCTCACATTCCATTTTCTTCGTCCATACCATAAGAGAACACCTCCATAAGTCGCAGATTACTTCGAGCACTATGAACGTCAACTATTGCGAAATAGGGCCCGATGCAGCCGATATATCGCTTCCTGAATCGGTATCCCACGAGTCGAATGTAAGCACGATCTGAACGCAAGATTAAACCTCTAATGTTGCGTTCGGCGTAGAGGACTCTGGACTCAGGCGATGATCCGACCGAACAATGTGGAGTTGCAAGATGGATCCAAAATCCTTAGCCCCCCAAGATCAACCTGGCGCATTGCGGCCCTGACTCGTTTGGGCTTAGGGCCTTAGGACCCTCCCTGACTGCCTCGCTCTAGTGCTCGTCAGGAACCGCACGTTCCGCGCGCAATGCTGCTTGGGTGCATTGGAGTAGACTGTTCGACAACTTTGGCGCGGGGGGGGGTACATAACAAGGACCTCAAAAGCCCAATTCCGAACACATAGTTTGATACAGAAACGGGGTGCGGCCCAGCAGATCGGTTCTAACCTGAACACTGGTAGCATTCTCGAGTACAGGTTAGTTACGCTGGTCATTGGGCAGCAACTGTGATCTATACTGTGACCTATGAGCACCAATAGATTTCAACTAATAGAAAGAATCCTTGAACTCAGTGTCGCTGACAGCTGGGATGAAGCGAAGTCCGAGTGGGAAATTGATTGTATTGAACAATCGGAAGAACCGGATACGTGCCTCTGTGGACATTTTCCAATAAACGAACTTTGCCATCTGATCAATTCGGAAAACGGCAATTCGGCATTGGTTGGAAATGTATGTGTCAACAAATTCCTGGAAATGGAAAGCAAGAAGATATTTGATTGCATTGGTAGAATACGGCAGGATATTGGTAAGGCTCCGAATCCAGATCTCATCGACTTCGTCCACCGAAAAGATTGGGTCGATGATTGGCAGAGGGGTTTTCTCTATAGTACGTTCAGAAAAAGGAAACTGACCGCTGAACAGCTGTCAATAAGAAAAGAAATAAACGAAGTTATTCTTCTGCTTGTCACAAGAAAAAGGGGCACAGCGAAGATGTCCCAGGAAGATGGTCAGTCGTGATGGCCTGCCCCCCTAGAACGCCCCCGAGCTATGGCAATGATTTGGCTTGGGAATGGCGAAGGTGGTCGTAGGACCTCGAACCTCTTCAGCCCTAGCGCTTTGCGCAGCTGTACCTTTTGGGCATAAGGACCTAAGGCGCTTAAGATTCCCAACGCCGAACTCTTCCCATGGGACCCAGCGTCCTTCCATCTATTCTAAGGACCAATTTGGGCTTAGGTGCTTAGGCCCTCTTACCTGTCCATCTTCACCGTCTCAGGCGCTAGATGTGCATACGACTCAGAAACACGAATGTCAGAATGACCAAGCTCCCAAGTAACGACGGTTCTGCATCACCTAGCTGACAACAACGTTTGAGACTAGTTTTTCCAATTCGAGCCGCCCGTGTTCCTCTCTTAAGTGTGTATATCGCTTTACCATTTGCAGTGTCTTGTGTCCCAACAGAGCACTAATTGTCGTTAAGTTTGCCCCTTTTTCGGCAAGGTCAGACGCGAATGTGTGCCGAAGGTCATGAAACCGAAAATCCTCAATACCGGCAGCGCGCGTCGCTTTATCCCAAGCACGGCGAATGTCGAGTCGATGGCGGCTGAAGGCCTGACCTGGTGGAACTGGAAACACCAAATCGGATTTGTCTTTCGGAAGCTTACGTAGGTCGCATATTAGTTCATAGCCGGAACCTACCAGAGGAATCGTTCGCGTTTCGCCGTTCTTCGACTCCCGAACTACTACGCGCGCATTCTTGAAATCAACGTCACGCCAGCACAAAGACAAGATTTCGCCTCTCCTCATTCCTGTCATGAGAGCGACGACGACTATGGCGTACAAACAACGATTCCCGTTCTCCTTACACGCACGAAGCAATCGCATTCGTTCCTCTTTCGACAAATGACGTGTGCGTCCGCGTGGCTCTCGCAATTTCTTGATACGCTGGCACGGGTTTTCGTCGGTCCATTCCCATTCGCGAATCGCAACAGTGAAAACGTGGGAAAGCGTGGCCATGTATCGATTGGCGATCGCTGGGCTGCGTTGGCCTCCGTTTCTGCCAGGCGTTGCTAGAAACTTCTGTCGACGTTCCGATAATAACGCTGGGGTTACGTCATTTAGATTGCGCTGTCCGATATCCCTATCCCACCAACTCAACAAAAGTTGTTGCGATTCACGTGTACTCTCCCGCTTTTCGGGCATGACTTCCCGTAGATATCGCTCGATGGTGTCGTGCACTGTGTGAGGGCGCAATTTGCGTTTGGGAAAGTACTTGGCATGGATAATGAGTGTTTCGACTCCGGCCGCCCATTCAATCGCGTCGGACTTACGTTTGAACGTAGCGGATTTGTGCGGATGACCGGACTTGCGGACTTGCGCTTGATACCGGACATGACCTTTTAGCGTTTGGCGTTTTCGGATGGTCGCCATACAAGCATCCCTCGGATGGTTGTAGGTAGCAAACAGAAGGAAAATTCGATCGGGGTTGTGACGCCAGTGTGACATTGCCCTCGCAGCATCGGTATATCAATTTCTAAATGGTGCTGGTATTCGGGCTTAGAACCTTTGCGCTTGTCTCAGTTCGCCGATCGTTTTGAAGACCAGGAGGGCCACCAGGCCCCATTCGTCTCCCAAGCGTGTCGCCGCATTCGACTACGACAGCAACTGCAAGAGATTATCAGCCACAGCCATGCCGTGCCAACTCAAGCAATTGTGCGACGATGGAGCGGGTGTGTGCGATCTAAGCAATGTCGTCCAGCATCGGCAGTTCGGCTTCAAAGTACAGGTTGAATAACAACCGAAAAAGGTTAACAAGATGGAGATCCTGCGGAATCTGATCCGGTTCAATCCCGGGGAGGTGCAGCATGCACAAATTCGCGAGACGGCCCGCCTCCGTCGTTAGGCTGGCCGGGGGCCCATGATCGGAAATGATAACAATCACCGGGGGACTCGTGGATTCGGCAAGAATGAGATCGATCTCTCGTTCAATGAAGCCGTTCAAGCCTTGAAGCTGGGCAATGTACTCGCGGCGCCGCGTCTCCTGGTTACTTTGCCCGGTTTCATCCAACGCGAATTCCGTAGTCGGTTCGTACGGATTGCCCTCCGCATCGAAAACGTAGGGGTTATGCGGACTCAGAATGTGCGCCTGAACAAAAATCGGTTTCTCAACATCCATCATCAACGGCGCGTGAATATTTCGAATGGAGTGCAGAATCTTCTGCCGCCACATGTGGTTGACCAAATCTATACCGACCGACTGAAAGAAATCCGGTAGCGGCGTACGATTCAAAACATGCGCTTCAAATTCCCCCGCCATAGGCGCGAAAAAACCTGGGCGCACGAGTACATCAACAGCTAGCGTAGGTTCGATCGGGGAAAAACCGGTTGATATCGCGCACACGCTATAACGTTGCGCCCGAAACGTATCGTGAACCGGGCCGTCGTACATCATGTGTCGCAGGCTTTTGCCACCTTGCCGTGCCATATCGAAATCATCGACACGCACCATTTGAAGACATGACGGAACAGACATCAGGGTGTACGGATAGTCAGCCTGAGATTTCGGAACTACGAAGAATCCTTTTTCTTGCATCGAGTTCAAAAACGGCGAGTTATCGTAGTCGAATTCATCAAGCAAAACGTCACGCCGACCATACGCATCCAGGATAATGAAAAACACGTTTGGCCGCGGACCCATTGGGCCTTCCGGGTCCGGTTCGACGACCAGACTCGCGACCGTGCGTGGTCCGTCGGCCTCGAACTTCGCGCTGAGTTCAGTTCGGAGAGGCAAGAGTGCCATCACAATCATGGCAAAGGCTGTGGCATTGAAAGCGAATGTGACAGGCAAAGGAGAAGGCCGCTTGAATCCGAACCAAAAGATTAAGATCGACACGATCGCAATGTACGCAATCTTCGGGATCACAGGGCTCCATCCTGGGATGGCGACGTCAGCCACCAGCAGGTCTTTCGTGATTGGGCTCCAGAGGATGAAGAATGCAATGACGGCCGTCGATGCCATACTGCACGCGACACGCATATCGCGAACGATCGCCCAACACAAAATGACGAGGCAAACAGTTACGATAGCCACGGTCAATACAGGCCTCGTCAAAACTTCGAGATCCGTGTTTCCCGCGTTGTTCGCGTAAAGAAACACGAGGGGATACATGGCAAATAAGAATGGATGAATGGGCAGAAAACGGATACGTTGAAACACGGCGATAGGCTTCCTTGTCGAAGTGTTCGATTGTACCACGGTGAAACACGTGGAATGCATAGTGCCCAAATATGTTCCATCCACCTTTCAAAGCGAGACCGAAGTGATGTTACTATTCGTGTGACCACGCGATTAAGACCGATGTTTAGCGAGCACAAACCAGGAGCACGAATGAAGGTTTTAGTAACAATTTTAATGGGTGTCGGCCTTGTCTCTTCGGCATTCGCCGCCGAGCCAGTCCTGGAGAAACAGAATCTCTTTACGGCGCAAGAGGGGGGATACGACCTATATCGAATTCCTGGAGTCGTTGTGACGTCGAAGGGAACGGTGATCGCCTATTGTGAAGCACGCGAATTGCCCGAAGATCGAAAGGGCGCCGACTGGGCGAAGATCGATATTCTGATGCGCCGCAGTACGGATGGCGGACAGACGTGGAGTCCACCTACGAATCTGGTAATACCGCCCCAAGACGCGCAACGCAATTCCATTGCCGTTGAGCAAGGCTTCAGCGGCTCCGACAGCTTGACAATCAACAATCCAGTTGCCCTCGTCGATCAGAGCTCCGAATCAATCCATTTTCTCTATTGCATCGAGTATGCCCGTTGTTATTACATGCGCAGTGATGATGATGGGCAAACGTTTACAAAACCTGCGGACATCACGACGACCTTCGAGGCCTTTCGCGCAGAATACAATTGGAAAGTAATCGCAACCGGACCCGGCCACGGAATTCAATTGCGCAACGGACGACTCTTGGTTCCCGTATGGCTATCGACCGGTACGGGCGGCGGCGCGCATCGTCCTTCCGCTGTTTCGGTTATCTACAGTGACGACCACGGCGCATCGTGGCAGCGTGGCGATATCGTCGTAAATCATCCCGAACTCACGAACCCCAGCGAAACCGTGGCCATCGAACTCGCGGACGGCCGTGTAATGCTCAACATCCGCAATGAAACCTTCGACCGGAAAACCAGGAGTAGACGCCGAGCAGTATCGATCAGTCCGAACGGCGCGAATCAGTGGAGTCCGGTTCGGCTAGACGACGGGCTTCCGGAGCCCGTCTGTATGGGGAGCATTCTTCGCGTCAGCAGGAAGCCCGATGCGGCCAAGAACCGAATCATCTTCGCGAACCCCCACAACACAGAGTCGACGGAACGCAAAAACGTCGCGATCAAACTCAGTTACGACGAAGGGAGCACGTGGCCCGTGATGAAAGTACTTGAACCTGGACACAGCGGATACAGCGATTTAGCGATGGGACCAGACGGGTCAATTTTTTGTTTCTACGAAAGAGGCAGTTTCGATGAAAACCACCACAACACCGCCAATCTCTGTCTGGCGCGTTTCAACATCGAGTGGTTGACTGATGGCGAAGATGGCTTGTAGCAGCGGCTACTTTGCGTCCGCAGTCTTCTCGCCCAATTCTTTGATACGCACATTTCGATACCAGACTCGTTTCGCTTCGTCTTGAAAGCCGATGTGGCCTTCGGCGGGGCGATCTTTCATTTCGGACTCGTCGAGTTTTAGATCATGGATTTGTTCGCCGTTTAGTATGACGGTGAGCCGTTCGTTTTGAACTGTGATGATGTAACGATTCCACTCACCTGCGGGTTTGGATACTTTTACTGAACGTGGGGGATTGAGATCATAAAGCGCACCGGATGAGTTAATGTTCGTTGCATCAAGACCGTAGCCGGTATCATCAAGAATCTGAAATTCCGGCCCTGTATTCCAGG
>JAJDAB010000298.1 GCA_029262095.1 Candidatus Hydrogenedentota bacterium | reverse complement strand
ACAAAGCTTACCGCACAGAAGGAGGTTTGTGATTGGGGCGGATCCCCCTAGTGCGACCCAGGAGAATACGTACCGACTCTAGGGAATTTACGTAGGTCTAGTAACGGAGGTTCGCGGTTGTAGCTTGTGGAGCTCATGATGACAATGAGAAATGCAGCGGGTATGCGGTCGTCTGCGCAAAACGTGTGATTTTTCGGGAGGATCGGGGCAATGGCATTACTTGACGAGTTAGTCGGGGCAATCCCACCGGAACGCAAATTAACCCTAAATGCAGGAGGGCGGCGCTGGGCTATTGTCTTGGCAGGCGGAGAAGGTGCACGATTAAGCGCTTTCACGGCGCAGCAATACGGCGTTCAACGTCCCAAACAATACTGCACGTTTTGGGGCGGACAGACGATGCTGCAGTGGACGCTAGATCGTATCGGCGCATTGGTGAAACAAGATCACACCAAGATTATAATCGGCAACGGACATGAGCGCATGTTCGCCGAATCCGTTGCGGACCCCACGGCGGCCGAAGTCATTGTACAACCCACGAATAACGGTACCCTCCCCGGCATTCTATTGCCCCTAAGTCATATCCTGGCTGAAGATCCGGAGGCGACGGTACTACTTGCGCCATCTGACCATTTTATCCTTCCCGCCCACAATTTCGTTGAGCGGTCCCGCCGAGCCATAGAACTTGCTGAGCGGTACCCCGACAAGCTTGTCCTCTTGGGCGCAGTTCCCGACTCGCCGGTTCCGGACTACGGCTGGGTTCAGCCGGGTGACGCGGTCCGGAGTCCCGGCGATTGGTCAGCGCAACCGGTGTCCGCATTCATTGAAAAACCCGGTCAAGCGGTCGCCGATACCCTTTATCGGCGGGGCTGGCTTTGGAACACGATGATCGTAGCGGGCAAAGCGAAATTGATGTGGAACGCCGCATTCGAATGCGCGGAGGACGTTTTGCATCGATTCAATTCATATCGGCAAACCATCGCTTCGGTACGGAATGGCCACGCGCCCGATGAACACGCCCGGCTAGCTCTACAACACCTCTACAGTGATCTTGGAACGGCCGACTTCAGCCGCGACTTGCTGCAACGCGTACCCGAACGCTGCGCTGTGCTGCCGCTTAGTGACGTGTACTGGTGCGATTGCGGCCATCCCGAGCGTCTCGCGAAGATATTGGAAGAGTTTGGTGAACCGGCGGATGCCCGAGACCATGAAGCGGCGCTACGGGCCACTTTCGAAGATTCGCGCACTCCGGCCATGACGAGTACTTAACAGAGCATACAAGGAATGAGGGCATTGAAGTGTCGCTGGCCAACGAAATTCTGCAAATCACAGCGGAACGGAAAAAGGCAGAGACGAAACGCAAGAAGCACCTTCACGAGCGCAGGTCTACGCAGGTGTGACGGCGGCGCCAACATTTCGTTTGGGGACGGCGTACACTAGGAAGTGTTATGTTTGAAATGTCGGAAGAAAGCAGAGACTGCAAGAGACGAATGCCTTTGTGCAGCGGGCAGGAACTCTCACATCAGCCTTGTTCGAGCATCCACTGTGCCGAATACCGAATGACGTCACGGCTGGATTCGAGATTGAGCTTGTTCTTGATCCCGTCGCGGTGTGTTTCGACCGTTCTGGGGCTCAGATGCAAATGTTCGGCAATTTCCCGAATGTTCTGTCCGCGCCCAATCATTTCGAAGACCTGCATCTCACGGTCGGACAGTGAATGCAACGGACTTTCGCCCTGCGCGGCCGGCACGGCGAGAAGTCTCCGGACGATCTCATCCTTGAGGTCGCCGCTGATGAATATTTCGCCCGATAATACATCGCGAATAGCCTGGAGCACTATGGTGCCGGACTCGTGTTTGCTCACGTACCCCGAAGCACCTGCGCGCAATGCGCGTTCGGCAAACGATGACTCCTCGTACATTGAGCAGACAAGAATTTTTACCGGCTTTGACAGTGCCCGTAGCTGCCGAACGAGATCCAACCCACTGTCGTCCTGCAACTTCAGATCGACCACAACTAGGTCCGGGCAGGTCCGTTCGAATTCTGTCAGCGCGGTCGAGATGTTGTCGGCTTCCCCGCACACAACAATATCTAATCCGCCTTCGATGACGTCCGCAAGCCCCTTACGCACCAAAGGATGGTCGTCGACCAATAGAATTTTAGCAGCGCCCACTAAACGGCTCCGATTCTGTTCGATGTGTACCGCAAATTCAGTACTGCGTAGCAGCGACGAACCATTCCTGTGGGAAGAATGGCAATTGAAGCGCCTGCGGGTCAAACACCAGATTGATGTAATCGATGAGAATAGTCCGCAAACTCCCGAGTGCGAGGTGGTCAACGCCGTGGGCGGCCCGCCGAATGCGACGCGACACGTAGGCCTGCATTGATGAACCCCAACAACGACAAGGCGTCGAATAGCATATCGGCGGAGGAAAACATTGATAGCCGGCTTCGCCAGCTTGCTAACGCGGTTAAGGACTATGTATTCACCGTCGATATTTTGAATGACGGAGCTACAAGAACCCGTCATACTGCAAATTGTGTTGTAATCACGGGGTATTCGCCCGCCGAATTCGCAGCCGATCCCATGCTGTGGATCCGAATGGTCCTGCCCGAAGACCGCGCCCTCGTCACTCGTCAACTGTACCAAATCCGATCGGGACAAGATGCGCCTTCGATCGAGCACCGCATCCGCAGAAAAGACAACGTCGTCCGCTGGGTTCTCAACACAACCATACCGTCGTACAACGAACATGGAGAATTGATTTCATATGACGGGGTTGTCCAAGACATCACCGAACGGAACCGCGTCGCGCAACATCGTCCGGATTCCACCGGACAGCAGAGTGCCGCGGTTCGCATTTACGGCCACGACTCCATGGTGGGGGATTGCGATCCAGTTCCGATCAGTGCTCCGGACCGGCGGCGAATCGCCGATCTACTTCAGGAGGATTTGCAGCAACTTCTCGTGGCCGCGCGTTACCAAGTGGATCGGCTCGCCTCGAATGGTGTTCACGATCCCAACTTCGATCGAAGGTTGGAAAGTGTCAACGATCTCCTTGGACAATGCGCCTGCAAGGCACGCACCATATCACGCAATCTGACAGACAATTCGCAACTAAACCTGGAACTGCAAGAGAATGGCAAATGAGAGAGAGCGACATCACAAGTCGGGACGTCAAGTTTATTCACAGCCGCCAACAAAGGGAAGAGAACCAAGAAGAAAAGAACTACTACCACAGCGTTTTACAAACCCAAAACTCACGCTCGGGATCATATAAGGTGGTAGGTTCGAATCCTGCCTCGCCAATATGACGCGATTCTCATTCCAGAGAAAGTCGTGATTGCCCGATTTCATCTGTACGCACGGATTTTCCCGGGACATGATCGGAAGATTTCATGGGATTCACGAACGGAATTACACCGACGTGCGACCTATTACGCTGCGGTGCTCCAAACTTGAAATTCGCAATACGATAACGGAGTACTTGAGCTTCAAAGATTTACTCTGGTTTTGGACCGCGGCCGATTAGTACGATTCCTGCCGATGGAAACCGCACCCATCAATTCACACTTTTGCAATTGTGCAATCTAGCAATTAGGGAGTTTGCATCATGGACCAGTCGCAGTTGAACTCGATTCTATTATATGTGGCACCAGAGCAGACGCGTTCTAGGGGGTCACATCAAAGTCCCGTGATTGTATTCGCGAACGACACTGTTCTCCCATTAGCTAAGTCGGGCAGAAAAAATGAATGAAGGTACTAAAGGCAGAACGAAAACCAATTGGCATGAACGCGACGCGGATTCGGTCCTTCAAGCTATGGAATCGCGCGCTAGCGGTCTCAGTCAATCCGAAGCGGCAGCGCGGTTGGAAACACAGGGGCTCAACCGCATGCCGGAACCTGCGAAGCGCAACGCATTCGCCAGATTCCTCTTGCACTTCCACAATATCCTCATTTACGTCCTTTTGGGCTCCGCCGTCATCACGCTAGTTCTAGAACATCTTGTCGATACGTTTGTAATCCTGGCGGTGGTTCTCGCAAACGCTGTGCTCGGTTTCATTCAAGAGGGCAAGGCGGAAAAAGCGATGGATGCCATCCGCCGTATGCTGGCCCTTCGCGCTTCGGTGTTCCGAGAGGGAGACCGCCGAAGCATTGAAGGTGAGCGGCTCGTGCCGGGAGACATCGTGCTGCTGGCGGCGGGAGACAAGGTGCCAGCCGATTTGCGCTTGCTGCAGGCCCGCGGACTGCAAATTCAAGAGGCCGTACTCACCGGCGAATCCGTGCCAGTGGAGAAGCATACCCAGCCCGCTGCAGCCAATGCTCCGCTCGGAGACAGGGCGTGCATTGCATTTAGCGGCACGTTGGTGACCAGCGGTATTGGCCAAGGTGTCGTCGTCGCGACAGGAGCCGAAACGGAAATCGGACGCATCAGCGGCATGCTTTCCAAGGTTGAAGAACTAACAACCCCACTGGTCAGGCAGATGAACGTATTCGCCCGGTGGCTGACAATTCTAATTCTGCTGCTCGCGGCGGTACTGCTGGTTTTCGGATATTTCGTCGAACATTTTGAGTTCACCGTCATGTTCATGTCCGTGGTAGGGCTATCCGTGGCCGCTATACCGGAAGGCTTGCCCGCGGTCCTGACCATCACGCTTGCAGTGGGCGTACAGGCCATGGCCCGGCGCAATGCTATCGTCCGCCGATTGCCCGCCATCGAAACACTGGGATCAGTGTCGGTGATTTGTACCGACAAGACGGGCACACTGACTCGTAATGAAATGATGGCCGCCTCGATTGTGACGCAGACGCATGTCTTTTTGTTGGATGGGACGGGTTATGAGCCGAAAGGCGACATCAAGCTCAACGACATCGCTGTAAACGGCAACGATCACGCTGTCCTTGAGGAACTTGCACGTACAGCCGCTCTGTGCAATGACGCTGCCATAGTGGAACGCGACAGCGTTTGGATCGTTGAAGGCGACCCAATGGAAGGCGCGTTACTGGCGCTCTCGGACAAAATACGTACGGACATTCGAAAAGTAGTGGGCGATTGGACTCGTACCGACTCGATCCCTTTCGATGCCAAGAACGGTTTCATGGCGACGCTCAATCATGACCACCAAAACCACGCGTTCATTTCCGTCAAGGGTGCGCCCGAGCAGATTTTCGCAATGTGCAATGAACAACGGAACGCTTCGGGCGGAACGGAACCCGTGGATGAAACCTATTGGCACGAGAAGGCCGAGAGTATTGCGGCGCAGGGCCAGCGTATTCTAGCGTTCGCAGTTCGACCGGTTGCACCCGAGCATACAGTCCTGGAATTCGCTGATCTCGAAGGCTCGCCGGTACTGATCGGTTTGGTGGGGCTTATCGACCCGCCGCGTCC
>JAJDAB010000297.1 GCA_029262095.1 Candidatus Hydrogenedentota bacterium | reverse complement strand
AAGAAGCAGCATGCCCAACCTGCGGATCGTGTTCGGGCATGTTCACCGCGAATTCGATGAATTGTCTCGTTGAAGCGCTGGGCTTGGGTTTGCCGGGCAATGGCAGTGTCCTCGCGACGCATTCCGACCGTGAACGCCTTTTCCTGGAAGCCGCGCGAACCGTAGTCGCGCTTACGAAGCGCTGCTATGATGACGACGATGAATCGGCTACGCCACGCGCCATTGCGACCTTTGAAGCATTCGAAAACGCGATGACCATGGACATCGCGATGGGCGGTTCGACCAATACGGTTTTACACCTGCTCGCTGCCGCCCAAGAAGCGGAAGTCCCATTTACGATGGCGGACATTGACCGCTTGTCGCGTCGCGTGCCGCATATCTGCAAAGTATCGCCAAGCACCCCGAAGTATCACATGGAAGACGTTCATCGCGCAGGCGGCGTCATGGGGATTCTTGGCGAACTGGATCGCGCAGAACTCATCCATACCGACGTTCCAACAATCTATGCTCCGTCGCTCGGTGTAGCGCTTGACCGTTGGGATGTGCGCCGCACACAGGACGAAGACGTCCATACATTTTACCGCGCCGCACCGGGTGGTCGCCCCTCCTTGATGGCGTTTAGTCAATCCGAACGATATGCGACGCTCGATCTCGACCGTGAGGATGGATGCATTCGCGAAGTACCGCACGCCTATAGCACCGATGGAGGCCTGGCTGTACTGTTCGGAAACATCGCCGAGCATGGTTGCATCGTAAAGACCGCGGGCGTGGCGGAAAGTGCCCTCACCTTCAAGGGTCATGCCCGCATATACGAGTGCCAACGCCAGGCGGTCAAAGGTATTTTCAGTGGCGAGGTGCAACCGGGCGACGTTGTGGTCATCCGCTACGAAGGGCCGCGCGGAGGCCCAGGCATGCAAGAAATGCTTGGCCCGACGTCGGCGTTGAAAGCCCGTGGTTTTGGCGAAGTCTGCGCCCTCATTACCGATGGTCGATTTTCCGGAGCGACATCCGGCCTATCCATTGGTCATATCTCGCCCGAAGCGGCGGACCAGGGCGCAATCGCATTGATCGAGCCCGGAGACCCAATCTCAATCGACATCCCGAACCGAACCATTCACCTCGACATTGACGAGATTCAACTTCAAATTCGGCGAGACGCTATGGAATTGCGCGGAACGGACGCTTGGACATCGGGGCCGAGAAAGCGAAGCGTTTCTTGGGCGCTGCGCGCCTACGCGGCCCTGACCACGAGCGCTGACAAAGGAGCGGTACGAAATCGAGAGCTGCTACGTCCCGGCGTTTTCGAAGAAAAGGATGCGCGTTAGTCTATGATCCATCGCTGAGTTTTTTCTGCCGCAATCCAACGTTCGAGCATCACAACGTACTGAAACTGCGAAAAAAGATGGGCCCGGAATTGTGGACATTAGCGCGGGCGTAGGCTATATTCGCGCCAATTCACAGGTGCCGCGTCGATTGATACATGCAAATCGTGAGGCAGATTGATTGGAGAACGCCAAGCCACTACGCGATGGATCCCGATTATCTGCGATCCCGCCAATTCACCCGATAGGATTTTCCGTCTGGCCCGTTCTCGCGCTATATGGCGCGAATTTCGAAATGGTGCGCCCCAATGTCGTGCTTATCCCATTTCTGGCGTTTGCTTGCGTTGGCGTAATCCTGCCAATCCTCTTCAGAGCCACCACTACAAATTGGGCAAAGGCCAGCCTCATGGCTTCGGGGGCTATTGTCCCGCTGTGCGGCATATGGAAACCGGTCGCGATTGACATTCTCCTTTTTCACAGCACACTCGATCCGTGGATATTCTATTCGCTTTATAGCTTTTTCGTTCTGCTTGCGATCGCATTGATTCATCAATCACGCTCGGATCTGCGAGCGATTACCCCAATCTTGAATGTTGTCGCGGTCGTCATGATCGCTTGGCCGACGTTCCAAATTGTGAAAGGGGTGATTGATGCACGTCATGCGCCCGATCATGTTCTCGCCGATGTTCTGGAGACGCCCCAGGACCAGCCGGACACGATGAAAAGGCCCAACGTCGTGCTTCTCATTCTTGATGAGTACACTCGGGCTGACATGTTGGACAAGTACTTTGGGTTTGATAATCAGGAATTCGTTCACGCACTTGAGGAGCGTGGTTTCGTGGTCGGTCGCGAGAGCCGGTCCAATTACAACGCAACGCGTCTGTCGATTCCTTCGATGCTTAATATCGACTACCTCTTCGAAGACAAGGACAGTCTGGGCGAAGTTGACTATCATGAAGTGATGGACAACAACTACGTTCTCCGTTTTTTCGACGCGATGGGCTACGAGACCTACGCATTCACTACAGGCTTCGAGGCTACCGAACCTGGACCGCTGGTCGACCACATCCTTCCGGAGGAGTCCACCCTTGTTTCGAAGATAGACTTTCTGAGTCTCCTTCTCGAGCTTACGCCAGCCAATGAAATCTTGGCATTCTTGAAAGTAGATTTTGTGCACAAACTGTGGCGCGATAATATGTTGTATATGCTCCACAACTTGCACCGACCCATTGAAGAAGCACGGAATCGTCCCGTGTATGTGCGTGCCCATGTCATTGCGCCGCACCCGCCGTTCGTCTTTCTCGCTGACGGTGGGCCTCGGTCGCCGAACGTTCCGTTTTCACTCATGGCGGTCCGGGGCGCGGAACAGGACCAATTAATGATTGAGCAGACGAAAGGGCTGAACAAACATGTCTTGCGGGCTGTGGACAATGTTTTGGCAGCGAGCAAGGAACCACCGATTGTCATCATCACGTCTGACCACGGAACGGTCTTAGCCAACAGAATGGCCGGTCGTAGCCACGAAATTCTGCTTGCAGCGTACTTGCCAGGCGAAGGGCATCACGTGCCACGCTCTGCAATCGATTCGATGCATCTAGTCAACTTATTCAGATTCGTTTTCAATACATATTTCAAGACCGAGTTTCCCATGCTCGAGTACGAAGCACCGATTGAAGTGATGGAGTGATGGAGTGACGAGTATTACGATAGAGAAGTGTATTCTACTGAGGCGGATTTGCTATTGGTTTTCTCACGAGTCCCGGAATTAAATCGGAGAGTCCCGTTCCATGAATAAAAGTTTTTGCAGCAAAAGGCTAACGCCTCCGGGACGATTGTGGTCGTTCCATTGCCTAGCCGTCTATTCCTTGATCGCGGCCAGAGATGCACATGCGTATCTCGACCCGGCCACAGGCAGCCTCCTGATTCAGATTCTGGTCGGCGCGGTACTTGGAGCCTCGCTCACGGTCAAAATGTGGTGGTTTCGCGTGAAAGAATTGTTTGCGCGCATGTTCGGCGTGTTTCGGCGTGACACGAACCACGGCGAAAGCGAAGAAGACTGAAGGCGTTCCACGGTGCTGGTGATACTCGAATGAGCGACCGTATCGTCCCAGGTTCCTTTCGGGATCCAAGTGGATTCGTCTTTCGGCGCGATGGCGTCCTCTATCGACAAGTAAATAACGCTTATCGGGAAGACTACGATTACTTGATGAGCTCAGGACTCTATGACGCGTTATGCGCGGCGGGGCATGTGGTGACGCACCAGGAGGTGGAAGCCCTCCCGTCGAAACCGGATGTCGCGTACAAGATTCTTCAGCCGGAGTTCGTTCCGTTCATCTCCTATCCCTACGAATGGTCATTCAGTGCACTTAAAGATGCGGCGTTGTTGACGCTTAGCATTCAGGAAATGGCTTTGAATCACGGCATGATTCTCCGAGATGCCAGTGCATTCAACGTACAATTTCTCGATGCCAAACCGAAGTTTATCGATACGCTATCGTTTGAACGCTATCGCGAAGGCGAACCCTGGATTGCCTACGGGCAATTCTGTCAACACTTTCTGGCGCCGCTCGGATTAATGAGCTACTGCGATGTTCGCCTCAACCGGCTAGCACGTGTGTTCATAGACGGGATACCGTTGGATTTGGCGAGCAAGCTACTTCCTAGTCGTACGCGATTACGATTTGGATTGTTGATACACATCCATCTCCACGCAAAAACGCAGACGCGGTATAGCAACGTCGCCCACAACGCTGAAGCCGACATCGAGTCCCAGCAAAGAATCGCGTCAGGAAAGATTAGCCTCAAAGGGTTGCGCGGTGTAGTGGACAGCTTGCGCTCTGCGGTCTCTAGAATGAACTGGGAACCCGCTGGAACGGAGTGGGGCGACTACTACTCGGATACCAATTATTCTTCCGAGAGCGAGGCGCATAAAGCGCGATCGGTGTCGGAGTTCATCGAGCGGGTCCGCCCGGAAACGGTCTGGGACCTTGGGGCAAATACGGGCAAATTTAGCCGAATTGCCAGCAAATCAGGCATTCCGACTGTCGCATTTGATGTCGATCCGGCAGCCGTCGAAAAAAACTATCGGGCTTGCGTGCATGACGGAGAACGCAACATGCTGCCGCTCGTCCTCGATCTGACGAATCCCAGTCCGTCGCTTGGATGGCGAAATACCGAACGTGATTCGATCTTGGGCCGTGGCCCGGCCGACATGGTCTTAGCGTTGGCGTTGATCCATCACTTGGCGATTTCGAACAACGTCCCATTGTCGAACCTTTCGGAATTCTTTGCCCAGTTGTGCAGGGTTCTTGTCATAGAATTTGTGCCCAAAAGCGATTCACAGGTTCGCCGTCTACTCGCGACCCGACAAGACATCTTCCCTGACTATACGCCCGCTGGGTTCGAAGAAGCGTTTGCGCAACACTTCACCATCGAGGATTCGGCGTCACTCGATGGATCAGATCGCGTGGTCTATCTGATGCGGAGCAAATCGGCGTCTTCGCGAGACTGATGTAACATGAACAAACGGATGACGCTGTTGAGCACCCTTATTGCTCGACCCAGCGTCGTTCTCCGATATTTACCGACTTGCGTTCATCGCCAACGTTGGTCCCTGACTTCACGGGAGCCTTTGACTTCGCCGGAGGCGGCTTTTTCACTGTTTCGCGCTTTGCTGGAGCAGGCGAAACTTGCTTGGCCGGTTCCGGTTCTGGTTCAACTCGGGCTGCTGCGACTTGCGGCTCCGGTTCAGGGGACGCACCTGCGGACTCTGACCCCTGCTTCGCCCGTAATTCGCGCAAAAGGTTAGAAGCATCCGATCCCGACTTATTCTTGATGCCCGGATCGCGGCCAATACCCTGGAATTCAATTACCGGTTCAGTCGAAATCGCGGGAGAGGTTTCCGCAACGTCGACCGCTGGTTCCTCATCGCTCGACCCCGATTCATCCTCCGCCACTTCGCTGGATGCACCAGTCATCGCCTTTACACCAACGAATCCCGCCGCGGCCAATCCAACAATAACGACGATGGCGGCCGCAGCCAATTTCGGCCACGGAGAAGCTGCTTTTCCGCCGTGCCCAGTGTCGCCTGCCCACTGAGTCTGCCCTGCACCCGTACCGGGATCAGTATCTGAACCTGCGCCAACGGTACGGGACAAATCGGCATTCATACCGGGCGCCGTCACTGCGCCCGCGGGAAGCGTCATGGCCGCCTGTGTTGATGCCCCTGCCGGCATCGTTGCGGCGCCTTGTGTGTCGGCACTGTTCAACGGCTTTTCAATACCCAGTACCGCATCACGCATCGCACTCGACGACGCGAAACGGTTTCCGGGCTGTTTAGAAATAGCGATCTGAATGATGCCTTGGAGATCGGCGCAGTCTTCGCGCCCTTCGGCGATATTGAGTGGAGGCGGCGCTTGACTCAGATGCTTATTGAACACTTCCGTCAATGTACCCGTGAACGGAGGCTGACCGGAAATCATTTGGAACATCACGATGCCAACGGCATAGACATCCGTCCGACCGGTCACGGCGCCAAACGTCGCGGGGTCGATTTGCTCCGGCGCCATGTAATACGGCGTACCAGGGCTGGTGGCGGTTGTCGCGGTCAATTGCGTCGCGTACTCGTCGTCTTCCTTCGCGATGCCAAAATCCATAAGTTTCGCGGAAACGGCACCCGTCTTACTATTACGCGTCACCATAATATTGGCCGGTTTGATGTCGCGGTGGACTATATTCTGTGCGTGAATCGCGGAGAGCGCGTCGAGCAACTGCGCAATGATCGTTACGGCTTCGTCCCGTTGCACACGCTCACCGCGAGCGGCGAGATCGCGCAACATCTGATCAAGCGTAACGCCCTCGATGTACTCCAAGACGATATTGAGTTGACCGTCCTGATCGACGACGTCGTATAACGTTACGATGTGCGGGTGCGTGCCGACCATTGCGTGTAGCGCGCACTCACGTTCAATCCGCTTCCGCACCATGCCATCGTGCGACAGCGTGTCTTTAACTTTCTTGATGGCGACTTGACGGGGCAACCGGGTGTCGCTTGCGAGAAATACGTCGCCCATACCGCCGCTGCCGAGGCTACGCTCCATCTGGTAGCGACCAAGCAAAAGACCGGATTCATCTTCTCCCGACGTTATCGATGTGAACTGCGGTTCGGAGTCACTCATCATTCAATCAACCATCGGCTATCGCACCGGATCCAGACGGCGCAAAACGAAACCACAAGCGGCCATCCAAACGGCCCCCTGGATCGCCAATACGGCCGTATTCTTTAAGTGTACTCCGCGCCCGAAATCGAATCCAATTTGGTCCCTCACGAGGTCGCCGGTCCACGCCATCGCCGGTCGGTCGGGTAGATCGTAGAACGCTGTCATTAGCATTTCTAGGCCCCAACGCGCGGGCAGAGCGCTGGCCAACGGTTTGAGGTACCGGCTCATCCCCTCGTAAAAATCCGGGGCTAATCCGCCAGACAGAACCAATTGCGGAAGCACTACAATAATCGCCATCAGCACGGAGAATTGACCTGGCGTCGGGTCGAGCGCGCTAACAAACAGGCCGATCGTACATGCCGTCCATGCCATCATAATGAGCGCGAGCAACGCCGCCGCGAAATCGATGTCGCGCATCGAGGAACTCGCCATGCACACCGAAAGGAAAATAGCGCATTGCAGCGCAGTCAACATGAACAAGAACGGCAACTTCGATCCCAGGTATTCGACAATTTTCTGATTCGCCATCCGCTCGCGCACATAAATCGGACGTTCCGTCGACAGATCTAGACATGACATCAAAGTACCCATGAACACAGCAGTCATCACGAACATCAACGCAATGCTTATGGGGATCGGCAGGTTAGGGATTCCTTCGTATTTCAGCGCGAATACGACATCTTCACCCGATCGCGGATCGTCTTCACCGTCCGGGGCCAATAAAATTTTCATCGCAGGGCTGATATCAATTTTCCGGCCCAGCGGCGCATCAAATTGAAGTTGATCGCCAATCTCAGTGCGTTTCGTCTCCAACTCCTCATCGGATATGGAGGATTGACCGCTCAAGAATAATGTAACGATTGCGAGAATGACCGGCACCACCGCGTAGAACAGTGTCTGCTTGGCCGAGTGCAGTTTGACCGCAAAGTTCCGTAGCGTAAGCGTCCATAACACACGCGGGGATAGCGGACTCGCGAAGAGTGCGGCCGGCGACCACGATTTCTTTGCCGGTCGTTCGAGCAGCCGTTGATGACGTGCGCCGTCTCCGCCCGTAGTGGACGCGCCGCTCTGTGTCGTTGAAGCGTTCAGTAACGCACCAGCGAATTCCGACATCGGTGTAGTAACGTTCTTCGAGTAATAGTCGGATGCGTGATATTTCTGCTTGTACTCTTCTGCAACATCGCCCGGATCCCGCTTTGCGCCGTCAGTTTCCCCTTCAAGTGAATCGAATATTTTCGTCGCACGCTCGAGAGGTTCTCCATCAGGGGAGAAAAATGTCATCGCCTCGTCTGGTTTGCCGAGGAACGCGAGCTTCCCGCGCGACAGGACGGCGATTCGATCGAGCAAGTCGAGGCTGTACAGAATATGCGTCGTGATGAGAATGGTTGTGCCACGTTCGGCCATTTGCGTGAAATGACGCATCAGGCGTTCTTCTGTCGCGGGATCCATGCCCGACGTCGGTTCATCCAAGAACAACAGGCTTGGCCGTGTGATGAGTTCACAGCCGATCGATACCCGTTTGCGCTGGCCGCCGCTCAACATCCCCACCCGCGACGACGCCACATGGCCCAGGCCGAGCGTTTCAATAGTGGAATCGACGAGCTCTGCGCGCTGCGCAGCTGTAACGTCCGAAGGCAGACGCAATCGAGCCACATAATCGATGGATGCCCGGACGGTTAATTCCTTGTGAACAATGTCATCTTGCGGCACATACCCCACCGAGTTTCGGAACATCGCCAGGGATCGGTATAAGGGCGTGCCGTTGAGTAAAACGCAGCCGTAACTCGGCGGACTGTACCCATTCAGCGATTTCAATAATGTTGACTTGCCCGCGCCGCTGGGGCCGAGGATGCCCAAGAATTCGCCCGGTCGCACAGACAGGGAGACGTTATTCAGCAGCGTCAAGGTTCGACTCTTGAGGCCACCGGTACGGACATTCAACGTTATTGCGACTGCATCGACACCGATCTGATCGCTAACTTCATCATGATGGACACGTAGCGACCCGTCCGATTGCAGTTCTAGCCGAAGGACGGAGGAGCCGACGACGATGCCGTCCGTCGGTCCGACCTCCGCGCGCTTAATAGACTTGCCGCGCAGCCAAGTACCGTTCAGGCTACCCTGATCGACGACTTCGACGTTGCTGCCTGATCGCCGGACAACAGCGTGGCGGGACGATACCTTAGGGTCGAACGACAGTGAGATGTCGGCGCTCGGATCACGCCCGATAAGCCATGTGTCCTTTGTCGGTACGGACCGAATCGACGCCTCATCCGAGCCCGCGAGTTGGAGTCTTAAGTAGTCGGGTTTCGCGCCGCCCAATCCGATCACGTCGCCTTCGTTCAACGTAATGGGATTCGCAATTCGAGACTGGTTTACAAACGTGCCATTCGAAGAACCCAGATCTTCCAGTGTGACGCGCCCGCTACTGACAATTAGCCGACAGTGTTGTCTCGACACAGTGGGGCCATGGACAACGATGTCCGTCGTGTTCGAATCGCGCCCGATCGTCGTCGATTCGGCACCAAGAGGGTACGCCCGATCCGTCAAAGCTGAATGGAGCGAAACGAGTGAATACGAGTTATCTGCGGGAGACATGGACCGAGGCGTTATCCGTGCCGAGTTCGCGGCGAGCGCTGGGAAGAGTTAGTCAATACTAATGTGGCGCACCGCCTAACGCGGTGCGCCACAGGAAATGCAAACGATTAGGGCCCGGACAGGAATGGATTACCATCCGCTGGCGCCGGGATTTTTCCGTCCAACGTCTCCACGAGTTCTATCAGGCGACCAACGGGAGGAGGCTCGATCGCGTCAAAGTTTCCGCCCTGATACATAAATTTGCCCGTGTTCGACGGATACTCAATGCCGACTCGGAACGCGTGGGCCTCACCGTCGACGTCCACATGCGAGCGGAAGGTGACGACATAGTCATTCTGCAGTATGTTCTGAATGTCTTCGACAATGCGCTGCGGGTTATTCTTCGCCCTATCCTCGCTGAAATACACGCCGAACGAGTTCTTTGATAGCGCTTCGAGGTTGCGCAAGTGCGATCGTTCCACAGTGGAATACGGAATCGAGTAAATTGGAATCGGGACACTCAAGTTCGAGATACGCGTGTTCAACTCTTCACGAGTCAATGCGCTTTGTTCGTTCTTGCCATCGCCAATGAGCACGATGGAGTTTGAAATGATGTACTCCGCGTCGTCTGATCCGATACCGCCCTGTGATACGAGGCCGCACATTTGCATCGCATGGCCTACTGCGTCATACAACCGTGTAATTTGACCGTCCGGTTTTAGATCGGCCAACCGGCGAGCGAGCGCAAGCGGATCGCGTTCAAAGTTGGACACGATATGGTAGCCCTCGTCCGAATCGCGAATCGCGATGACCGCCACCTGATCCTGAGGCCGTTTGCTATCGATGAAACGCGAGGCGACTAACAAAGCGTTCTCGAACGGCTTGCCCTTCATCGTCGCGCTGCAATCGATGACCAACACGGTCCGCACCGCTTCGCTGCGATTCCGGATCGATTGGATGAAATACTGTTTCTTCGCCGGGTCGTAGCTCCGGCCTTTTACCATCACGCCAATATTGGCGTAGTTCAAATTGACCAACGGCTGCATGCCCTGGTCGAAACTGCGGAAATACACTTGTACGAATGGATAGAGCCCGGATTCCACACGGAAAATCTTGAACGTATACCCTTCAAGATTCGTCGACGATTGCTGTCCCATCGCCGACATCGGACTTAACGCCAAAACTAGCGCCACCGTAATCGCTGTTGCATACCACTTCTTCATAAATCTGTTCCTTCCCAAAGTGTTCGGTTCAAACGCTTCACGGCGTGCGCTATTGCCGATTCTCGCGAATCTCAACCCAAGCCGTGGCTATTGTAGAATTGGCGATCCCGGCTGTCAACGCGCGTCAAGATCGGTGAATTCTTCTTGCGAACAAGCCGGCAGAGGCGTAGTCTCTAATCGGGCATGATCGCCCCGATTGATCACCTATTCTTTACTTGAAAACGAGTATTCCTAATGAAAACTGAACATTCTCAGGTAGTGATCGGCCTATTGTTTGCGCTCACATTCGGATCGTACGCCATTGCGGATGACCGATTCGAAGAAGAACCCATCAATTACCACGATGCGCCCGCCGATAATCCAATCGCTGATCTTCAGCAACGTATCAAGGAGGGGGCCGTCAAACTGGACTTCGACGAAACGTTTGGGTACCTAGCTTCCGTGCTCGAGCACCTAAATATTTCGCTGGAGTCGCAAGTTCTCGTGTTCTCCAAGACCAGCTTCCAGCATCGCTACATATCACCTGAAACGCCACGCGCGGTCTACTTCAATGACGACGTTTATATCGGGTCCGTGCCGAGCGGAGACGTGATCGAATTCTCCGCTGCGGACCCAAACCTTGGCACGGTTTTCTATACGCTACCGCAATACAAAGTTGATCGGCCGGAGTTTGTCCGTCAGGGCCACAATTGCCTCCAATGTCACGCTTCGACGTTGACCCGCGGCGTCCCCGGACACTTGGTGCGATCGGTCTACACCGATGAAGAGGGGTTCCCGATTCTTAAAGTAGGTTCGCACCTCACCACGCAGGACAGCCCATTCAAGGAACGCTGGGGCGGTTGGTATGTCACGGGTATGCACGGTGCCGCCCGTCATCTGGGCAACGTAATCGCAACCGAGACGCAACGCGCGGCCAACATCGACATGGAAGCCGGCGCGAATCAAACCACACTGGATGCGCGGGTAGATCCCGATCAGTACCTGACCGCGCACAGCGACATTGTCGCGTTGATGATCCTCGAACATCAGACCGGTATGCACAACCTGCTAACCCGCGCCGATTTCGAAACGAGAATGGCAATGCATCGACAAGCCGTTACCGACAAGATTTTCGAGCGCGACCCCGACAAGCTCAGCGAATCGACCGAACGAATCATCGCAAACATCGGCGACAAGCTCATCGCGTACATGCTGTATGTAAACGAAATCGAATTAGAAGACCCTGTAAAGGGCACATCCGGATTTGCAGAAATGTTCTCCAAGCGCGGTCCGACGGATAACCAAGGGCGTTCACTACGCGAATTCGATCTCGACTCACGAATGTTCAAGTATCCACTCAGCTTCCTTATCTATTCCCCACAGTTCGATGGCTTGCCAGATCCAATGAAGGAATATGTATACAAGCGCCTCTGGGATATCCTCACCGCCGTTATTGATACCGATGAGTATCTCCACCTCACGAACGCGAAATCCCGCGCCATACGAGAAATTCTCATCGAAACAAAGCCGGGTCTACCCGCGTACTGGAAGATGGGTGCTGGGATATAGATTTCTCTTCATACGCTCTCTATAATCCCGCGCTACTTGAAACGAAGAGGTCTCCGCCACATGTCCGCTTATTTTCCAGACGTCAACAAGATCAAGTTCGAAGGCCCCGATTCCTCGAATCCGCTGGCGTTCAAACACTACGACGCTAAGAAGAAAATCCTTGGCAAGACCATGGCCGATCACTTTCGATTCTCCGTTTGCTATTGGCACACATTCAAGGGACTTGGTCGCGACCCATTCGGTGTCGAAACGATTGCACGTGCCTACGACCACGCACCGTCGCCCATGAAAGCCGCCGAGCAGACCATGGAAGCGGCATTTGAGTTTTTCACAAAACTGGGCGTTGATTTCTGGTGTTTCCACGATCGCGACATCGCGCCCGAAGGCAGCACCTTGCGCGAGTCGAACAGCAATCTCGACCAAATCGTTGCGCATGCGAAACAATTGCAATCAGATACCGGAATCAAATTGTTGTGGGGTACGGCCTGTCTGTTCGCACATCCTCGCTACATGTCCGGCGCGTCGACAAACCCAAATCCCGAGGTATTCGCACACGCTGCCGCCCAGGTTAAGAAGGCACTCGAAGTCACGCACGAGTTGGGCGGCGCGGGCTATGTCTTCTGGGGCGGTCGCGAAGGATACGAAACGCTCCTCAACACCAATATGGAACGCGAATTGGACCACCTCGCCCAATTCCTCCATATGGCCGTGGACTATAAGAACGAAATCGGCTTTAAGGGCCAGTTTTACATTGAACCTAAGCCGTGCGAACCGACTAAACATCAATACGATTTCGATGCCGCCGCATGCCTCGCGTTTCTCCTCAACTACGGTCTCGAAAACGATCTCAAATTCAATATTGAGGCGAACCACGCAACGCTCGCGGGTCACACGTTCCATCATGAACTCGAGTTCTCACGTGTACACGACATGCTTGGTTCCGTCGATGCGAATCGCGGTGACCCCATGCTCGGTTGGGATACAGACCAGTTCCCGTTGGACCTATACGATACGACGCTCTGTATGTTGACGCTCTTGCGTGGCGACGGATTCAAAACCGGCGGCCTGAATTTTGACGCCAAAGTTCGGCGCCAGTCCAACGACCCAAACGACTTGTTCTACGCCCACATCGGCGGCATGGATTCGTTCGCGCGAGGATTGAAGAACGCAGCCAAAATCATTCGCGACGGCCGAATCGATAAGCTCGTAGGAGAACGCTACGCCGGTTGGGACAGCGCATTTGGGAAGAAAATCGAAAACGGAAAAATCGGATTTCGTGAACTCGAACAGTACGCATTAGAACACGGGGAACCCGCTATTGTTAGCGGCCAGCAGGAATTGTATGAGCTCTTGCTCAACGACGCGATCGAATAAACTGTCGATAGCGACGCGGACACTTCTCTAGAAGATATTACTAAGATTGGGCTCGACATTCTCCATCTACGTATGCCTCCTAAATAAGGACTATTCTCCGTGTATCTTGGCATAGACTTAGGAACATCAGCGGTAAAGGCCGTCCTGATCGACGACAACGACGCGATGGTCGCGCAAGCGTCTTCCGAGTTGACCGTAAGCCGCCCCCAACCACTGTGGTCCGAACAGGACCCGGATCATTGGTGGGCTGCCACGAACGACGCGATGGCCCAACTGAAAAACACACATGCCGACGCGCTCGCACGTGTGCGCGGCGTCGGGCTGTCCGGCCAGATGCACGGTGCAACACTCCTCGATCCTGAAGACAACGTGATCAGACCGGCGATCCTCTGGAACGATGGCCGATCCGCCGTCGAATGCGAGGCGATCGAAGCCGCAGAACCCGACAGCCGCAACATCACAGGCAATATAGCCATGCCGGGTTTCACCGCGCCGAAACTGTTATGGGTCAAAAATCACGAGCCGGACCTATTTGAGAAAGTCGCGAAGGTTCTTCTTCCAAAAGACTACCTCCGGCTCCGCATGACCGGCGAGCATGCGTCGGATCTATCCGACAGCGCCGGTACGCTCTGGCTCGACGTGGCCGCACGAAAGTGGTCCGGCGCGATGCTAAACGCTTGCGGCTTGGGCGAGGATCACATGCCCGCGCTGTTCGAAGGGACCGAGGTTACTGGAACGATACGCAAGAACGTAGCAGAGGAGTGGGGCATTCCAGAGGTTCCGGTCGCGGGCGGAGCGGGAGACAATGCTGCGGGCGCTGCTGGCGTAGGCGTGGTAACGCCTGGTACTGGATTCTTATCACTCGGCACGTCGGGCGTGCTATTCGTTTCAAACGCTGGTTACCTGCCCAACCCCGAGGGTGGCGTCCACACGTTTTGCCATTGCATACCCAACCGCTGGCATCAGATGGCCGTAATTCTGAGCGCAGCCAGTTGTTTGACCTGGATTACAAAATTAGTCGGCGCGCAAAATGAAGGCGATTTCATTGACCGCATAGAAGCGGACGCGAATCCAAATCACGCCCCAATCTTTCTACCGTACCTCTCGGGTGAACGAACACCGCATAACGATCCGCATGCGAAAGGCGCGTTCTTCGGCATGACCCATGAAACCACGCCAGCCGAGCTGGGCCTCGCCGTACTTGAGGGCGTCGCATTTGCGTTCGCCGACGGACAGCAAGCGCTCATTGACGCGGGCACCGAGATCGGTGACGTAACGGTCATCGGCGGAGGGTCGCGAAGCGCTTTCTGGGGCGAATTGATCGCGGACGTGCTACAGCGACCGCTCATCCTGCGCGAAGGAGGAGAAGTAGGCCCCGCGTTCGGTGCTGCGCGGCTCGGCCAAATTGCTGCCGAATCCGCCGACCCAGAACAAATCTGTGTCGCGCCGCCCATCAATCAAACAATAGAACCCAATTCGGACAATGCGCAACGCTACTCAGACCGGTTAGCGCGGTATCGAAGTCTCTACGCACAAACTCGCGCGTTGATCTAACCATGACCGTCGCACCCTCGGACAGCGTATTTCGCCTATGCTACGCCGCTGCCCACATCGTGATGAAAGACGCCTATCGCGACGTGCCGCACCGCCACGACGCCCCAGGCGACGCCGAGACCATCGCCGAATTCGTGGATTGGGACGCGACCATGGCGATTCGCACGCGACTGGATTCCCTCGGTTTCGGCATTGCCGAAGCGATGGATACGGCGCAGCGATTTTCCCTCGGCTGGGCGAGCGCGCGCCAACTCATCGAGCGATGCGCTGGGTTGCGACTAAAACACGGATTCGTCTCCGGCGCGGGCTATGACCAAGCACCAAACCCAACGAACACCACGGAATTAATTGACGCCGTCGTAGAACAGGGCACACTCATCGAAAGCCTTGGCGGCGAAGTCATCATTCTCCCAATGCCTTGGCTCACCGCGCAACAGTCTTCACCATCCACCTATGTCGACGTGTACAAGTCCATTGTGGAATCACTACGTGGCCCAATCTTTACCCATTGGTTGGGCGAAGCATTTATGCCCGCACTCAAAGGCTATTTCCCCGGCGACAGTTTCTACGATGTGATGGCGATCGATTCGGCCAAGTTACGCGGCGCGAAAATTTCGCTACTGGATGCCGAAATCGAGGTCGAGATTCGCGGTCGGCTACTCAAATCCGACCAGATCGTGCTCACCGGAGATGACTTCAATTTCGGCGAACTAATCCAGGGCGAAGATGCGACGACATCGCGTACAACGCACGTCGGATCACGCGTGGTTCCGATTGGCAATTTTAGTCATGCGTTACTGGGTATTCTCGATGCGGTCGCCGAACCCGTTTCACGGTCACTTTCACTACTCGAGCAAGGCGATGTCGTCGGATACAACACGATGATGACGCCATGCGAAGAACTCGGCCGGTGGATTTTTCAAGAACCGACCCAGTTC
>JAJDAB010000296.1 GCA_029262095.1 Candidatus Hydrogenedentota bacterium | reverse complement strand
ACGAAAACCTACGTAGAAAATCACTTGCCACTGCACCCGAACGACAAGAACCGGTCGCACCAAAACCAGAAGTCGATAGCGAACCGGATGAACCCGGGTTCGAATTGGCACGAGTCGTTGTGAACTGGTTTTGGGACGATGCGGACGAAGCGTCTGTCCGGCTTGTGCATGACGCGCTCACTGGGCAGGGCATTCGCACGGTGGTCCGCAACGACGAAACGGAAATCGCGTAGTGCGGTCCGCCAAGCGGAAAGGCACTTCATTCGGCGGCGGCACCTACACGAAGCGCCATGACCAAGGATACCAAGCGCTCACCGCCGGAGTCGTTATCGGATTGTCGGTATCCATTCTCACACTACATCATTTCGGTTTTGGGCTGGCTTTGATATTTGCTCTCACTGCGGCTGCGATCTGTGTTGTAGCCGGGTCACGGGGCGCGGCCTCGGTGTACGTCGTTGGATTAGCCTTATTTGCGGGAATCATCCTTACACCCATGCTCGGGGTTTCGAATGATCCAACCCGGCTAAACACGTTTACAGTCCCGATCGCGATTGACAATCCGGCAAACACTGAATATCAGCATTACGTTCGTGAAGGGATGGGAATAGACCCTCTCTACCTTCGGCGGCATTCCAATGAGTTCAACACGGGGGCACCCAAGCAAAGTCCTCTCCATCCGGAAAACGATACGACGCAATTGCCTTCGCCGTATTCTCGCCAGCTATACGCACTCTAGACGATCGCTGCCAACAACCCGATCGGCGCGGTACAATCCCTCGGTTTGGAATCAGTCTGATTCCGGGATAGAGTCGTGGGTCTCACACTGTGATGTCTTAAATTCTTCCTAGGGGGAACAATGCGGCTTGGACTCGAAATTGGCGGATCTAAATTACAAGCCGCACTGGGAACAAGCGAAGGCAAAGTCGTCGCGCTGGATCGCTATCGCGTTCCCAGCGACGCGAACGCCGAAACGATTCTCGCCTGGTTCGAACGGTCCATACCGTCGCTCATGGATCGCGTAGCGGTCGAATCCACAACGGTTGAATCGATAGGCGTGGGCTTTGGCGGGCCAGTCGACACGGCAACCGGGACCATCTTGCGTTCGCACCAGGTTTCGGGTTGGGACGCGTTTCCGTTGCGAGACTGGTTCACAGAACGATTCGATCTCCCGGTCTATGTACACAACGACTCGAACGCGGCCGGATGGGCGGAATACACACTCGGCGCAGGGCGCGGTACACGGCATTTCGTCTACATGAACATCGGAAGTGGTATCGGTGGAGCACTGGTGATCGATGGCCGCTTGTACAACGGCCAAGGGTATGGCGCCGCCGAATTCGGACACACGTACATCCCCGATCCATTTGGCGAAAAAATGGGATCTTCAGCAAAGCTAGAAGACCGGTGTTCCGGTTGGTCGATAGAACGATATTTACGCCAGGAAGCCGTCATCGATGAAACAAGTACACTGCTCACTCTGTGCGGCAGTGACCGAACTGCATTGACCTGTACCCACTTGGGCGAGGCGGCCAAGGCGAACGACGCGACCGCAGTTAGACTGCTCGATGTCTTTGCTGCCAACATCGCGATCGCGCTAGCCAATGTGCTGGCGATCATTCATCCAGAACGCATCGTGATCGGCGGAGGCGTTGCACAGCTCGGTGAAACGCTCCTAACTCCGTTGCGCCATCACGTCGAACGGCTCGCGTTTGGGCCGTATGTAAATACGTACGAAATCGCCGCGTGCGAATTGGAAGAATCCGTGGTCGTGAGTGGCGCGCTGCTATTAGCAGGTCCCGCAAGTCAATTGGAGTAGATAGTCTTGATATCGTAGCGCTGACTAAGCTGCTGCAACTCCGCCGTCAATTCAGGAGTCTCACCAACGCGGCAAATTTCTCCGATAATATGGTAAATCTTGCGATGCGCCCAAGCCCGCCCGATCGACTCGTCGCCCGATTCCGCATTGGCGAGGTCTGCCCGGAAGATCACTTCCTTTTCATCTGTTCCAGCACGGCCTGTCAAACGAAGTGCGAACGATTTGTCCTTCGACGGGTCAAATTCGCCGAACACCGTTACCGCCTGTCCGCGATAGAAATCTGGAATTTCTTCGGGATAGACGCCATTCGTCATCAAACTGCCATAGTTGACCTTGCAATCCACAAGAATAGGCTCGCGGAAGCGATCAAAGAACTTTGGGAAACTGGACTCAATCTCGCTGATTTCATTGAATACTTCGGCCTCGCCACGATTGCGATAGGCGAGTAAATCGAGCAAATAGCGGTTCACCGAACGCCCAGCCGCGACGGCGAAAATGCTATTGCGACCTTCGTTTTCTTCGGTCAATGCGTTGATGATGTCTCGTCCGTCCAGCAGTCCTTGCGTAGGCTTTCCATCGGTGACAAGCAAAACAATTCCGGGATAACCCGTCCGTGGCGGACTCAGTACTTCGGGCCGAATCGCTTCATAGACATTCGTTTCGCCACGCGCTTCCAATCCTTCGATGAACGCCACGGCCTCCTGCTTCGCACCATTCGTCGCGGGCACGCGATTCGGTCGAAATTTGGATGGCGTTTCGCGAAATAT
The DNA here is from genome assembly GCA_029262095.1 of Candidatus Hydrogenedentota bacterium. Lineage (GTDB taxonomy): Bacteria > Hydrogenedentota > Hydrogenedentia > Hydrogenedentales > SLHB01 > JAJDAB01. The sequence continues at coordinate 3,429 of JAJDAB010000296.1, read as the reverse complement.
CACCACGTTGAAATGATCAACAGACCGCAGATTGCGGATTGCCGCTTGAACCGCGTCGATGGATTCTCTCAACTTCCGTTGCAAGATACTGCTCGACGCGTCGATCACGAACGTTACGTCTTTCGGTAACGTTTCGATGGCCTCACCCTCTTTTGGCACGATGCGCAAACGGAAAAAGCCTTTCGCGGCCCCCGGTGGGACATACGTGTCCAGCCGTAGGTCGACCAATTGATCCATCGAGTCAAAGCGATCGGGATCGCTACCCGTGTCTACAATGGGTGCGCGCACTTCTACCTGTTCGATCGCAAGGTCAGGAAGCGCGCCGTTACGAGCGCCGGTCGGAGTCACCGTGGCCATTGCATCTTCACGCGGCGGAGGCTTCGCATCCAGTACCGATTCCGCATGCGTGTTCCCACGGTCGATTACAAGCGGCACAAATTCGATGCGATCGTTCAAATTGCCCGCACCCATATCCCGAATGGTCGGAAATTCGTCGGGGGCAACCGTGCGCCCCGGACTCGGCGCCACAAATCGGCGCTCGACATTGATCGCTTCGCGCGCTCGTTGCTGCGATATTTCGATAATGTCCGAATCCAACTTCGCCAAGAGTTCCGGGTTTGGCGTCAAGTCACGTGATCGCTCCAACGATTCTGCCGCGACGCGTTCTCGCAACATCGGAACTTCGACGCGTTCCAACAGCAGCTCTTCCAGCGGTTTCAAGTCGACCGTCTCGCGTTGCAACAAATCTTCGACCGATTCCGGTTTCGTGACGAGACCAGAGGAGTACGACTCACTACGGGTGGGCTCAAGTTGCATCGGCTCATGGTCCGCGACGCGGACGCGGTACGCCTTGATCACAGCTTCGGCTCGCCCGCCTCGCGAGAGAATCGCGATATCGGGTGCAAAGACGAACAGAATTCCGTGAATTGCTAAGGAAACGACGATACTGGCGGCCAATAGAACGCGTCTGCTAATCATGGGGCAAGCTCTCCGATCCGGGCTGCGGCCTCTTTAGCCTGATCGCTATCCGGTGACAATTCGATCAATTCTCGATACCGCTCAATCGCCCGATCGGGATTATCCATTTTCTCCAGACAACGTCCGGCGCGAAGTAAGGCATCAGGAGAAAGTTCTTCGTGCAGAAACAGCGTCACGATGATCATGTAGCTGCGTAATGCGGAGGCGAAGTCTTCCTTTCCTTCGTACAACTCCCCAAGCCGCATTCGCGCGCGAGCGGACGTTTCCCCCACGTTCGCGTTCGCTGCGGATTCGTAGAGGTCGAATGCCTTTGCTTCGTCTCCGGCTTTCTCAGCAATGGCCGCCATGCGATAGGTCGCTTCCACAGCCGCGCCCGTTTTTGGTGCTATTTCGACGACCTTTTGGAATTCCGCAGACGCGCCCGGCCCATCACCCGCACGTTCGAGGCATTCGCCAATGTGAAGTTGAACAATTTCGGGCTTCGGATAATTTTTTAATGATGTCAACATTGCTCGATAGACCGCCGCTGCATCCTGCCAACGCTCGTTGCTGAACAGATATCCCGCAACCCAATCATACGTTGCCTCGTTCAACGGCTCATCGGGATAGGTCTGCATCGCGGACAAGAAGGTACTCGCCGCCGCATCGAAATCCTTAATCTCGTAGCGAGCCAGCGCCATGCCCTTAAGTGCCCGGCCTGCGAATGCGCCTTCGGCGTCCGCGTTCAACGCCAGCTCATATGCCGCTAACGCCTGGGTTGGATCTTTGCCTTCGCGCAAGTGGTAATCGCCGATTCGAACCCGGGCTTCGGTCGTGTATTTTGAATCTGGAAATGCGGAGATAATTGCGCCGATTGCCTCGGCACTCGCGGCATAATCGCCTTTGTTGTGGTAGGTCACCGCAAGGCGATACCGCGTTTCCAATTCGGTATCGGGAGTGGGTTTTGTTTCAAGTATGGCCAGATACTCCGCGATTGCACCGTCAAACGCCTCCATCTGGACTTGGGCATCGCCGCTCCGCAACGCCGCCTCTCCCGCGAGCGTATTGTGTGGATACGATGTCGCAAACAACTTGAACGCGGCGGCTGCATCGGCAGCACGATCCAACTGCACCAAGCATTCCGCCCGCTTGAAAAGCGCCTCCGGCGCGAATTCACTGTCTTTATATTTTTCCCATAATAGATTGAATTCTTGTTCGGCGTCCTCGTAGTTTCCCTCTTCCATAAAGATAGTGCCCAGCAGGAAGCCAGAGTCGCCAATGACAGAAGGTATCTTCGCCACCTTCAAGAGCTCGGAAACGTCCGCCTTCGCCTGATCGCGTTGACCGTTCATATGATGAATCCACGCGATTTTATAGCGCGAACGCTCGGCGAAGTCGGTAGCCGGAAATTTCTCTTGGATCGATGCGTATGCGGCCAACGCTGAATCGTATTGCCGCTGCTGATTCAGGCAATTTGCGCGCAGGTAGAGCATGCCAGCACCTGCGGAGCTCCCCGCCTCACTCTGCAAAAATGCGTCCGCCGTCTTCAGCGCGTCCGCATACCGGCCCGCGTGATAAAGCGCCCACGCATACCCGTAATCCGCTTTTTTCGCGTAGTCGGAGTTCGGATACGTCTCACGCAGCAATGCGTACGCCGCTTGTGAAGATTCATGCCAGCCGAGCGCGTCGTAGGCTTCCGCCGATCGGAACATGCTCTCCATCCGCAACGACTCGTCGGGCGCAGTCTTGGACACGGCCGCAAATTCAGTCGCAGCGTTTTCCGGTTGATTCATCGCCAAATAAACTAGCGCAGTCTGGTAGCGCGCGTACGGCGCTTGACGCCCCTCCGGATCGGCTGATGCGATCGCCTGAAACGTGGACAATGCCTGCGGATAATCCCCGGCCTGATAGTGGGCCTTGCCCAAAAAATACTGAGCCTCGGCCTTGATGGCCGCATCGTCACTGCTGTTCACCAGGTCAGCCAACACTTCCGCCGCGATTGTGTTCTTATCAAGCTTCAGTAGAATTTCGCCTTTGCGAAGCGCCGCGCCCTGACGGGCCACTGCATCCGGTGGAGCGGTTAGCACGCGATCGAAGGTATCGAGTGCTTCATCGAATTGCCCATTGAAGAACTGGCTTTCGCCAAGTCGGTACATCGCGGCGGCGCGGTGAGCGCCTTCCGGAAAGGCCTCCAAATACGCTCGGTACTCGTCCGCAGCCATATCGTACATGGCCCGCTTGAACAACCCGTCCGCAAAATCAATCTTGGATTGTTCATCTTGTTGGGCGAATGCCGAGCCGGCCAATAGGATCGCAACTGCAACAGCGATCCGCATGTTACGCTCCTTCGTTGCTCGAAACGGTCAACGCCGCGAATGATACGTCCTGAATATCGGCGTTTCGGCAACAGTTCAAAATCGCGATTGCGCCTTCCAAAGCAGCTTCACGGTCACCGCGAATGATAATCGAGGC
>JAJDAB010000295.1 GCA_029262095.1 Candidatus Hydrogenedentota bacterium | reverse complement strand
TGTTGGCCTGCCACAGCCCCTTCGGCGAATGGACCCGCAAACGAGGTGGCCGCGAATTCCGAGGCGTCCGCACCGAACGCTACACCTACACACGATCCCTCGAAGGCCCCTGGCTGCTCTTCGACAACGAACGCGACCCCGAACAACTCGAAAACCTCTGCAACCGTCCCGAACACGCCGATCTGCAAGCACACCTCGAAACCCTGCTACAGCGCGAACTCAAACACGCCAACGATGAATTCCTGTCGGGCCCCGAGTACATCAAACAATGGAACTACGCAGTCGACGAAAACGGGACAATGCCGTACACGGCGTAATCAGGGGATGACCTCGCGCAAAGGCGCAAAGACGCGAAGGAAAATAACTTGGTGGGCAATGTGAATTTGAACTTCGAGCTTCCCGCGAAGATTGACAAGTACCTGGCTACGTTGAGCCGACACTATGAAAAGCATGGTGAAACTCGTTTGCGGGAAATCGTTGTAAACGGAATCGTTTCGATCTTTGAACAGGCAGAATCTGACAACTGGAACGGTGGACAGTACGGACACGCACTTACATTGACGCTTTCCGAAGATTTGTATTTAGCCGTAATGAGCAATAGAGAGGAGTATCAAAAGCGGCTAGACGCTGACCTAAATAATATAAATAGCGTACACGGCGAACATGTCAGCGCTGTCCATATCGAGATGGAGCCGACTGAAAGCGTTGCGTGGCGGGAGAACTCTGGGTTACTACGCTCTCGAATCGCGCCGACATCGGTTCCAAACGACGCTCTAAATCGCATTTGGCGCGGCGGGCATGTGAAATTTTCTTAAGTCATAAATCGACAATAAAGAGTGAGACTACCCAACTGAAGGACGCGCTGGCCCGCTGTGGTGTGGACAGTTTTGTGGCACACGTAGATATCGAACCGACGGAGGAGTGGCAGAGGGAAATCGAACATGCTCTATTCAGTATGGACGCTCTCGTTGCTTTGCTCACCGATGATTACCACGATAGCAATTGGACTGACCAAGAGATTGGGGTCGCGATCGGTCGGAGTTGCCCGATCATCCCAATTCGACTCGGGCTAGACCCGTACGGGTTCATCGGCAGAAGCCAAGGGCTAGCTGGTTGTAGCCTATCCGATTCGCTTGACACGGCGATAAAAATATTCGACTTGCTGCATAAGAGGTTGCCGGATAAGTCACGCCTTTTCGAAGCCACGTTATCAGCATATTCAGCTTCTACGAATTTTGCAGATTCGGGTTGGAAAGTTGAGCATCTACTTTCTAAATTCGCAACCCTTACCCCGAATCAAGTTCAAGGTGTGCTTGATGCCTATAGGAACAACTCTCAGAACGAAAACTCCTGGGCTGGAATGGAGCGACTGAAACCTCTTCTGAAACGCTGGACGGGAAATGACTGGCAGATTAGAGACAACAAGATTGTCCTCAATGTCAGCGATTCCGTGTCGTTAGAAGACGAGATTCCTTTCTAGTGCGTGGTTTCCTAAAGCTCGACCAAGAACATTCTGATGCCGATCAAGTTCGAACTCATCATCCATCATCTCGTTCCCACGCTGTGCGTGGGAATGCATACGTCACCGCCGCGCCTCTGCATTCCCACGGAGGACCGTGGGAACGAGAACAGTTTGCCCCTTTGTATGGCCGATGAATTTGCATGCGAAATGGCCGTAGCCAATTAGAAGACAGTCATCAACGATTGGATCGATACTGCTCGGGAATTCAGTCGAGATACTCCGGCGATTCAATCCTCCGCGTCTTCGCGACTTTGCGTGAGACTCCACCCCTCTTCACCCAACTCCTCCCGCATCGCCAATTCCGGGTACGGTGTTTGATATCCCTTCACCGAATACCAAATCACCCGATTGAACAACCCTTCATCCGCCTCATCGATATCGTCCAGCGGCATTTTCAACGACTGCTCCGCGTAATATCGCTGCTTACCACGCAGTGCCGTAACCTCCGGATTCATTTCATCCAACGGAATCGTATTTGGTCGCACGGTATATGGTGTTAGGTCCGCCGACTCTGTGAAGCAATCGTCCATCGGAATCGCACCAAGATCGAGCTGCGTCATCGGCGGAAGCCCCAGCATCAGTTGCATCGTTCTCAGCATGCTGTTCTGGTTGTAGTGCGTGCTGATCACTTCACGCCGTTTCGTATACGGACTAATGCACAACGCAACGGTGCGCCGACCATCGACATGATCGACACCCGCTTGCGGATCATCCTCGACAACGAAAATCGCGGTCTCCGGCCAGAATCTACTTTTCGATACCGCTTCGACGATTCGCCCGAGAGCTAGATCATTATCCGCGACCGCGGCACGCGGCGTCGGATATCCCGGCCGCGTACCTACAGTGTGATCGTTCGGCAACAACATAATCATAAAGTTGGGTAAGTTGCCGTCCCGTTCAAACATTTTCAACTCTTTTATGAATTCGCCCGCGCGATACACGTCCGTAACTTTGCCCGGAAATCCGATGAACGTGGGGCAAAGATACGGCTCAAGCGTGTGCAATTGCGTCGAAGCTTCAATTTTGATGCGTTCCGTGCCATTCAAAAAATCTTGATAGCATTCCGTCCACGTCGCATCGGATGGCGTGATAGTCGCTTGCACAAACTCGCCATACACCCGCAGGTCCAATCCCGCACGCAATACATAGTCCCAAATAAATCCGGAAGACGCATACGCCAGTGCATCGTCTCCATCATAGGGATAGCTCCGGTTGAAACTACCAAAACTCTTCTCAAGATAATCTGTAACAAATCCTTCGTTCGTCCATTGATGTCCATCCGCGCTGAGGACGCCATTGCAATAAAAATTGTCCAACAGCACGAACTCCTCCGCCAAGGCATGATGGTTTGGCGTTACGTCTCGCCCGAACAAACAGAACGCCGGTTCACCATCCCCTTGCGGTAAGTCACCAAACACCTGGTCATACGTTCGATTTTCTTTGATGATGTACAGCACATGCTTGATCGTCGAAATCTCACCAGGACGCATCGGAACTGGAGTCGCGCGCCGCTCTCCCGGTTCAATCTCCGCATTCATTTGAGGCAAGCGCATATTGACGGCCACCTGCGTCGTGTACTCGGCAAGCTCTCCAGAATCCGGAAGAGGTATGAACGACACCGATCCCATGTACTTGCGCGATCCATGCTTGACCGAATCGCCAGATTCAATCTCCGTACCAGTCGCACTGAACTCTTCAGCACGACTGCCGACGCCTTTCGTGTTCGCGACCACCAGTATTTCGCGCTCCTCATCCAAAATGACCGCGCCCGGATACCACGCCGTCGGAATGAATCCCTTTCGAATACCGGTCGCCGCATCCATCACAAGCACCGCGTTATTCCCGCCATTCGCCACATAGAGCCACTTCCCATCCTCAGAAATGGTGATCGCATTCGGCGCACTCCCAGAAGGGAGGCTCGGCATCGGGCGAACGCCAAACGTATTGATGAGCGCGTCAGAATAGGTGTCAATCACGGACACCGTGTCACTGTTCGCATTCGCCACGTACAAGGTCTTGCGGTCCGGAGACATCGCCATTCCGCTTGGATGTAGCCCAACTTCGATTTCACGAATAACTTTCCGGCTACGCGTATCGATCACGCTCACCGACCCCGATGATGCGATCCCCGTCTTCGGGTCCACAACAATTTGGCTGCCCGAACTCGGCCCCGTCGTATCCGCCGCGTGCGGACGCCGCCCGGCCCAGTTGGTCACATAGAGTTTCCAGCCGTCCTGCAATGCCGTGTACGGCGCCATACCAACCGGAATTTCCTCCTCGACAATGCCCGTGCGAATGTTCACGATACCGATCGTGTTGTTCCGGCTCAGTGCGACATACGCAACGCCCATCGCGTCGTCCAATGCGAAGCCACCGGGCGCCGGGTTCTTTCCACCGTTCGGTCCGGGTAACGCAATCGCCTTTTCCCAACGCCACTGTCCCGACGCATCCGTCGACGCGGCGCGCAAGAACCCTTCGGTATCCGAAGTCCAAACGTTCGTGCCATCGCTCGACCATGCAATACCGGCATAGCTGTTCCCGCCATCCGGAATGTCGATCGTGGCGGTGATGGTATGTGCAGCGGCGTCAATAAACACGACGTTCGTTCGGTTTTTGACCGCAATGGTCGCACCGTCCGGGCTCAACGCCAATTCAACAGGACGCCCATGAAATAACACTTGGTCGCCGGCCGGGTCAATGCGTTGATTGGTCGCGACGATGTAGGTCCCATCCTCCTGCGGCCCGACCACCGCTTTTTCAAGAAAAGATTCCGGTCCTGCATCGAGAGCGGTTTCGATCCCCTTAGGCGGACCGGAAGTCGCACACCCCATCACAACAATCAGTACTAGACAACGTAGAACGCGCATCACATGAACCCCTCCCGAAATTACGAATACACCTACTGTAAGCTGCTTCGCGCCATCGCGCAACGATCAGCCCCATTGCACGATTCAAGTCCCATATGATAGCGTCACTCCTCAAACGAAATCTGAAGGAGACACGCGCATGAAACACCACCATTTAATATCTCGTCAGCCCCAAAAAGCAGTGATCGGCGGCGGACTCACTCCGTTAGTTCAGTTCTTGTTGCTGATTAGCAAAGGTCGTCTCTCGAAATTTATCCTGTAACTCGTTTGTTCTTGTTGTACCGTCAACATACGAAAGATTTCCGCCGTGCTTAGTCCTACCATGCAAGATGCCCTAAATGCACAACTCAATATGGAGTTGTACTCCGCCTACGCCTATGCATCAATGGCGGCGCACTTCGAGCACGAAAATCTAAACGGCTTTTCACATTGGATGCAACTCCAAACGGCCGAAGAAACGGCCCACGCCCAAAAGTTTTATCAATACATCAACGACGCGGGCGGTCGGGTTGTGCTCGCTGCTATCGACAAGCCACCCGCGAAATTCGAGGGGCCGGTCGAAGTATTTCAAGAAGTCCTAGAGCACGAACAGCTCGTCACCAAATCCATCTACAAACTCGTCGATCTCGCCAATAAGGAATCGGATCACGGCACCAATTCATTTCTGCAATGGTTTGTTACTGAGCAGATTGAAGAGGAAGCTGTGGCGGACAATATTCTGCAGCGCATCAAGCTCGTGGCCAAATCGCCGGAAGGCCTCTTCATGATGGACCAAGACCTCGCCAGCCGAACGAGCGAAGCCTCCCCAGAATAGTTCAAGCTATTGAGGAGCGGGCGTTTCCTCGACCACTTCGCCGTCCGCTACAACAGGGGCCTCACCCGGCGGCATCATCTTCATTGCGCCACCCAGCATAACGGTCACCAGCGCAACCGCCAGCGCAACCATGAACCAGCGTCGACCATTCTCGCGCATACGGTCCCCACGCGCCCGTTTCGACGTAAGCATGATGATGACTACAAATGCCGCCATCGCGAACGTAAACTTAATGCCGAATAGCATGTGATAGATGCTCTGCCCTTGATGATTAGGACTCGTCACAGCGATGTAGTTGTAGAACCCACTGACAAAAAATAGCAGAAGGCACAAGTGGGAAATCAGTTGAAAGCGCCGCGCCAACTTCGTGCGAACGTCCTTGTATACCTCCTCCGTGAGCGATGACTCGCCCACAGGGATCACCACAAAACGAAAAAATATCAAACCGCCAACCAAAGCGGTCGCCGATCCAATATGAGTCCAACGCGATATCAGTGGTAATACGAGGTCCATGCGCTAATGTCCTTCTGCTTCCACGCCACCTGAACGGGGCGATCGCCAACGGGCATGATACACAAATCGCGCAGGCATTCCCTAGGCGGCCTTGAATTTCGTCGCGCGGGATCGCACGATGCGGCGGGGAGAAGAATGTGGGGGAATCAACGAACATCGGAGCGATCACGGCGGAAGTGGTGCGCCGCATACCGCCGTATATCGAGTCAATCGCGGTTCATCACAACGTCGGCATCGCCATAGGCGCGCTTGCCCTTCGTGATGCCCGTCGCCGAATCGTCGTACTCGAATCGGATTCGACTCGGGCCACTGCGCTCCGACAACGGTTTGAACACGTCATCGCGGATGCATCGTTGATCGATGACCCCGTGGACGCGGCAATTCTCGCGCCCGAAACAGAAGAAGAGTGGGGCGAACTCACCGACACGATCACCGAGATAGCGCGAAACCTTGCCGACGATGGCTGCGTGTTCCTTGTCGCACCCATTGACCAAGATATGGCCGACATCGTCATAGATCACGGATTGGTTAAGACTGACGAATCGGAGTTCGCAGCGAATCCCCCGAACGACACCAAGTCGCACACCGTGCTGACGCTACACAAAAAGGATTACGATCGGTTTACGCATGCACGCGACTTAGCGGAATCCGGTCACCCCGATTGGGCAGTCGATTTGCTCGCCGAGAAAGAAGGGAGAGACAACGAAGAAGAGCTCCGGCGACAAATGAAGATGCATCAGTACCTCCTCGTCTGGGATGACCGCGATGGACACGACGATCGCCTTCGCCGCTTCTTTCTCTCACAATCCCTGTTCGCAAACATTACCGCGATCAGTCCCCAATCACTCGAATCATTCAAGATTCATGCAGCGATGTGGACCCGACTAGGCGACGCGGCGATGGGCGAGCGTTTGATGCGAACGATCAACTATGCGCGGCTCGGCAAAATCGAAACGCCTCATAAACTCGTCAGTACGCGAGTGTCTGAACCAGAGCCGCTGGCCCATGACGAGTATTATCAGCCGCGTCTGCTCGTCATCTTAGAAGCGCAACCCGACTACGGAGCCGACGTACTGTTCGATGGACTAGCGAATGTGCTGGGGGACGAGCATGTAGTCGATTTCCCATGGAAAGGATCTCTGCACGGCCAAGAGCCGACTACACAGCAACACTATCCATGTATCTTCAATCGTGCCGGAAAACCGCTCGAACTCGAAAATGCTATTGAGCAAATGGCTGCGCAACAATTCGACGCCCTACTCTATTGCGCGCACACGAATAAGTGGAGTGGGGAAGAGCTAAGGGAGTTGACCGCGGCGTCGCCAGAAACCCCGATCTACATCATCGATCAGAGCGACAGCCCCGTGAATCATCGAGCCGCAATGGCCGCGCACATCGGTGCGCCGAATGACGCGCCGTATTTCAAACGTGAGATGTTGCAGTGCGTCGACTACGGCGCCAACACATTTCCCCTTCCGTTTGCATATCCCAGCGATCGACTGAAATCGACGCGGAAAGAGCGAGGCGTCCCACTTTTCTGGGCAGGACACCGCCGGTTCGGTCTCCGTCGGCTGTACCTCGAACAGATCGAATCGCTATTGGGCCAGTCATTTGACCAGAAATTGACGCAACAGGCCTACGCTGAGCAAATAGCGAAGGCGCAAATCGGACTGAACTTCTTCGGCTTCGGATACGACACCGTCCGGTATTGGGAGCTGCCCGCCCATGGATGCATGTTACTCTCCGAACAATTACCGATTCGCATACCGAATAATTTCGTACATGGCGAATCCGCCGTATTTTTCGACGACTTGGAGGAACTCGAGCGCCTCCTTGTGTATTATTCAGAAAGGCCGGAAGAAGCCGCGCAAATTGCGCGATCCGGTCGCGATCACCTCGAGCGACACCACACCGGCGCGGCTCGGGCGAAACAGTTTTTGGCGCGCATTCAGCAGTTGCAGGTCGAATCGGCCTCACGCTGATCTCTGCGCCATTCGCAACCTCAAGGATCGAGAGCGAACCAAGTGAAGACCCCGAACTGGCGCCTATCCTCAATCTTTCTCGTCGCAATTTCCCTGTCTATTGGCTGGGGTATCCGCGGCAATTTCGGTCACGAATACGGCGCGATGATCGGCGGTGTACTCGCCGCCATCGCCGCGATACTCCTATCCGGCCGCGAAGACTGGCGCACGCGTATTCCCTACGTCGCCATGTTCGGCGGACTCGGCTGGGCGTTCGGTGGTTCAATTTCATACATGCAAGTCATTTCGTATACGCACTCCGGACACGCGCCCTCCGTTCTCTACGGCTTCGCCGGAACGTTTCTCATCGGATTTCTCTGGGCGTCCATGGGCGGTGTCGGTGTAGCGCTTCCACTCGTCGCCGATCGCGATTTCCTCACACGACTCTTCACGCCGATACTATGGGTGTTCGGTTTCTGGGTACTGTGGTCTGCCCCCGATTGGGGACTCGAAGCACAGATCGACGCCACAGCCGAAGGACACAACGAAAATGAGAACCGGCAAGAATCCCCGCTGTACTGGTTCGACTCCGACTGGCACAAAGCATTCGTCGCAATCGTCGCGCTATGCGCCTACGACCTCTGGAATCGATACGCGACCGAAAGACCGACCACATACGTTCGGGCCTTCTTTGTACCGTTCCGAATGGCTGGAGCACTTTCATTATTCGCGTGCATTGGGGCCGGGATCGGTTGGTTGTTCCAGAGCTCATTCAACGTAGTCGGATATCTCTGGGCCCTTACGCCGATCCCGCAACCGGTCAAATGGTCCACATTCAGCAGAAACGTAGCCGACCCATCTCTATTCGATCCCGACCGACAAAACCTAACGCATCTACAAAGCCTAGTCGTAGAGAAATACGACGGCGACGAAGAAATGTTTCTCGCCGATACCTTCACCAACTGGCCCCAATTCTTCAGCGATATCCCCCAACATTTGGGCTGGATATTCGGACTCCTCGCAGGGATTTCACTCTACTTCTACTGGTTCGGAAAATTTCGAAACGGCTCCGCCTTGCTCATGTATATCGCCATCGGTTGGTTCGTCGGATTCCTTTTATTACCCGTAATACTCGGCCTACGGATGACCCCGCCAAGATCCGACGATTGGGCCGGTATTCTCGGCGTGTTCTGCGCGACCGTGATCTATATGTTCCGGCACAAAATGATCCCCGTCGCGCACGCATCCATTATCAGTGGTTTCATTGGCGGCATCGGATTCTCCGGCGCCCAACTACTGAAGCTTCTGATGATATGGCCAGGCAACAAACACCTCGCCGGAAACGAAACCATCGTCGCGATGTGGCAACGGCTGGGCCTTGGTCGTGCCGCGATGAATGAACAGCTCGCCGAACGCGGCCTTGAAGACGCGGAGGTAACCTCCAGCCCCGAAGTCATCGTGAACGCTTGGGCCCACTACCAATCCGCCAACTGGCACAGTTTCTACGAACAAAGCTACGGCTTCATCAACGGCATCGCGATCGCCGTCGTCGTCGCGCTACTCGCCACCAAAATTCGCCGAGCGGATAACGAACCCCGAGTCCGCAAATGGACTGAACTCGCCGCCGTTGCATTTCCACTCTTGCTCCTGCTCTGGCTAAACATTCGGAAGAACGTTAAGCAGTGGATCGAACAGGGGACTGTCCCCGAAGCAATGACGATGCCTTTGTTCGGAAGCGTCGAACTAACGACATGGACCTGGTTCAATCTGATGTGGCTGTCGCTATGCGTTGCATTCCTCGCAATCGCAATCACACACCAGCGGCGTCCAATCGCCGTCATCCCAAAGTCATGGCTGGGCCGGGGCCAACTTATCTTTCTGGTGTTCATGTGGGCGATGGTTATCGCAAATTTCGAGCGCGCGTTGGTCGGCTTCGATGAAAACCGCTTGATTACCGAGGCCATAATTTTCGTCAACGCGGCCATCGCAACGGTTCTCGTGTTGATTCTCCCACGCGAAGGCGATTACGCCACACGTGTCCCGCGCCTAACAGTGACCGTCCGCTACGCCCGGGCAACGATTATTGGACTAATCGCCGCCGCCGCAATTATTTACGGTGAATACCGGCTCGTGTCCTATGTCCACCAAAACACGTACGCAGGTCACGCGGGAGAACAACGCCGTTTCGGCCCCGATTCCGAATGGCGCATCAAACCCATCTACAGAACCGAAGAACATCGCTAAGACGAACCCTACCCACACCCAACGTATTTCCCGCGCACAGAACCGTCCGAATGACATACACGCGCGACTGCGCCTCTAATCCATCGCGGCCGCCATACACCCCTCGTCCTTCCCGCGAAGGCCAAGAAGGCAACGTCAGATACTCCAGAATCATACGTAGAATGCCCCCTTTGAAGGGGGCCAGGGGGATGTAGGCGTTCGACAGTTGACCCAAACTTGCCCAAGACTTTTCGTCTCTGCGCCTTTGCGTTTCTCAGAAAAGAATCTGCATCTATTTCCGCTTACGCGGTTCACGAACAGCGATCAACTGCTTCATCGTCGCGAGCAAAGTGCCGTCCGCCATCTGCAACGTCCCCGAAGTCGACGCCAACCCATCCCGAGCAACAGTCGCATGCGACCGGAAATACAGCCACTCTCCCGGCGCCCATTCCGGTGCCGAAGTGAAGTGAATCGTCCAGGATAACGTCCGAGCCTGCGCAGGCGCGTCCAATATCGGGTATACCGCCGGCGGCCAAGCGTCCAACAACGCCACGACTGCTTCCGGCCCAGCGTCGGCATCCGACTTGTGGCGACACCATCCCGCGAAACCCGCTTCAGCAGCGCCGCTAAACGGCAGATTCCCTTCCGTCCATTTGTACTCGAACAATTGCGCAAACACAGGCATAACGCCTTCCATGTACGGGAGCAACTTGGTCTTCTCGGGATCGCCTTGCGGTCGTGCAACGCTTTCCGGCACTTCCAGCGCACGCCCACGCGGCCGGACAAATGTTGCCGATATGGTGACGCACCGCCGATCCGATTGCGACAAATGCGCCTCGCCCGATGCAACAAGCCGTGACTGATCCAACAACGTAACCGACGCGGAAAGCGGTCCGGGCTCGACCGCCCCGTGGTGTTGAATGCTAACGCTACGCAGCGGACATCCCTCCGGCGCAATAGTGTCTAACGCCCGCACACCGATTGCACCCAGCAATCCGCCAAATGCAGCGCGGCCATCATTGGTCCAAACCGCAGGAACATCCGCCACGAGCGATGTGCCGCCACCATTCAAAGCAATCGCATCACGAAATGAGGACACTTAACAGCTTCTCCAAATTCTCACTGATGAGTCAAAGCTATACAACAGCACTCGATCAGGAAGGGCGAGGCTCCAGCCGAGCCGCAAACTAAGTGATGCCCTGTTTCAAAACACAGGGCTCCGCAATGAATCTTAATCCGCGATTCAAAGCCCGTTATTCCCCGCTGAACAAGTCACAAGCCATCTCATAAACGCGTCTCGGACCCAAGCAACGCCAATTGTAGTGCAGGCATCCTGCCTGCAAGACTCAGAACACAATCCGTATGCAGGCTGGAAGCCTGCACTACAATCCTTGAAGGATTGCTGTCTTATCGGTATCGAAGACTAACCGGATATTCCTGAAATGACTTCAATTTCGACCTACGCTCATCGAATTAAAACGAGGCCCTCCAATCCGGAGGGCCTCGAAAACTACACTGAATAGCAGTCGATTCGCACTACTTCGCGGGAACCGGCTCCTGCACGTCTTCCTCAACGGCTGCTGGCGCAGGTGCTGCATCAACAGGAGTGCGCAAGCTCTTCGGCAGGCCATCGTGGATACCCTGCTCAAGCCACTTGTACGCGCCTTCCATGTATTTGCCACCGACCTTGTCGAAGTCGCGGTTGTGGTTGTTGCCGATAGCCTCGAAGTTTGCGGCGATTTCTTGACGCGCATTCTTGCAGAACAAGTCCGCCAATTCCTGCGGCGTCTGATCGCTCGGATTCTCCGACAGCTTGTGCTCGGCGTAGGCCAGCGTCGCCGCCATCGCGAAAATGTTCGTACCGATATCGACGAAGTTCGCGAGAATGAGCTGCTCGGTCTCAAGCTTCTGTTTGTACTTGCCCATCGTGAAGAACATCTTCTTCGCAACTTTCCGGCTCGCACGCTCGACGTAACCGAGGTGCGCCTGATTCGCGGACGAAAGGTGCTTCACGTTGAAACTCTGTCCCGACGGCATATACAGCTTCGGCAACCAACCCAAGTAGAACTTGGCCGCGTTCATGATGAGCGACAACTTGCTCTCTTTCTGACCCGGCTTCGGCATCAGCAAAGGCATCACCAGTTTGAAATGCGTGTCCATCGCTTCACGCGCGATGATAAGGTGCATCACTTCGCTGGAGCCCTCGAAGATACGGCCGATACGCGCGTCACGAAGGATACGCTCAATCGGGAACGGATTGTCGCCGCGATTGTGCAACGACTTCGCGGTCTCGTAGCCACGCCCGCCGCGTACCTGCATCAAGTCGTCGGTCATCGACCACGCTTTCTCCGTGCAGAAGTACTTAGCGATAGCCGCTTCCAAACGAATGTCTTTTTGACCCTGATCGGACATCGCCGCAGTCAAATACACAATTGCTTCCATCGCTAAGGTGTCGGCGGAAGCATTGGCAATCTTCTTCGCTATGGATTGATGCTTACCAACCGGAACGCCCCACTGCACGCGCTCATTCACCCACGATCGGATTTCCTTCAACGAAATCTTCGCGCCACCGACCGAAGCAGCCGGAAGGCCCAAACGGCCCGTGTTCAACGTCGTCAACGCGATCTTTAAGCCTTCGCCCGGTTTGCCGATCATGTTTTCTTTCGGCACCTTGACGTTATCGAATTTCAGAACGCCGTTCGCAATACCGTTCAATCCCAAGAATTCACAATGCTTGTCCACCGAGTAACCCGGCATATCGCGCTCAAGGATGAACGCCGAAATCTGAGGAATTTCGCGACCCTTGACAACCTTCGGAGGCGTCTTCGCCATAACAACGATGATGCTCGCGGCCGTACCATTCGTGATCCACAGCTTCTCACCATTGACAATATAATGCTCGCCATCTTCTGTCGGCTCGGCGGTCGTGCTCATCTTCGCCGGGTCAGACCCAACATCCGGCTCCGTCAAAGCAAACGCCGAAATATCGCCCGTGGCGAGGCGCGGCAGAAACTTCTCTTTTTGCGCATCCGTGCCGAAAATTTTCAACGGTTCCGGGACACCAATACTCTGATGTGCCGATGCCCACGTAACTGTCGTCTGACAATAGCTACCGAGATAGGTGAGCGCACGCGCGTAGTTCACCATCGAAAAGCCAAGACCCTTATACTTCTTCGCGATCTTCATCCCGAAGACGCCGATATCTGTCAGCGCTTTGAGCGAATGATCCGGCATCTTCCGATTGCGATCGATCATTTCCGCATCGACGTCGTCTTCGCACACCTTCTTCAGCTTTTCCAAATACTCATCGCCGATTTTCTTGTCGGCCTCATCCTGGACCGGAAACGGATGCATCAAGTCCCAACGGAAACTTCCTTTGTAAAGTTCCCCGGTAAAACTCGGGAACTCCCATTCCGCCTGGCGAGAATCTTCCGCCATGTCCATCGCATCTTGCTTAGCTTTGTTCTCTTCACTCATTGGTAGCTCCCTCACTTGACCCGGTAAGGTGAAATCCAAAAAACGTGGGCTTTGCCCACCTCAAACTAAAAAACCTACCTAAAGGTAAATAGGTTTTGTGCCTATGTCAAGTAAAACAGCCCAATTTATACAAAAATTCCAAAAAATGGCCAAATTCCCTCAAAACCGGAGTATGGCCCACGCTCACGGGAAGGTCAGGGAACCTAGGATAACCGGCTTTGAGGCGCCTGTCGCAGAAGGCACGCTGGAGTTAGTACCGCAGAATAACTCATTGCCCAAAATCGCGAACGCTATCGCCTCCCGTGCGTCGCTCGGCAACCCCGCGCCATCGCTGGTGTAGACATTTACGCCCGGCAGCCCTTCTTGCAACAACTTGAGCAGCGTACGATTGTGCGCACCGCCACCACTCACGACCATTCGCTTGATCGCATGCGTCGGCAACACAAATCGCTCGTGGGCCTCAACGATGCTCGTCGCCACGGCTTCCGTAACGGTCGCAACGACGTCGTCCGCTGTATGGTCATGATCCGCCGAAATACTCTTCGACAAGTACTCGTCGAAACCGAATTCTTCGCGCCCGGTCGACTTGGGAGGAACCTCATCGAAAAAAGGATGTTCCAGCAACGCATCAAGCATCGATGCGATTGGTTTTCCCCGCGCGGCACGCCGACCATTCTTATCGAACTGCAAGCGACCGTTTGTGAGATGCCGAATCGCCCCGTCAATCGGCATGTTGCCCGGACCCGTATCGAAGGCGACTACGTCCTCAAGCGCTGGCGTTGCGACCGTCACATTTGCGATCCCGCCAATGTTGAGGCAAGCAACCGGTTCCTCTTTTTGACGAAACAGAATCCAATCCGCATAGGCTGCCAACGGCGCACCCTGCCCGCCTGCAGCGATATCACGCGGTCGGAAATTCGCCGCCACCGGAATCCCAGTTAGCTGCGCGAGCACCGATGGATTACCAATTTGCAGCGTTCCGAAACCCTCCTCGCCATCGCGCCGCGGTGCATGCATCACGGTGTGTCCATGCGATGCAATGAAATCCACCTCAATCGGCTCGGTCAATTGCTTGGCATTCTCGACGACGGCCTTGGCAGCCTCGGCAAACAATTGCCCAAGGATGAAATCCAATCCCGCGAGGTTCTCAGCCGTCAGCGTAGAGCGCAACAAGCGGTCACGAACGGTGGGGGGGAAGCGCATAGTCCGATGGTCAATGAGTTTCGTGCGCAGTTCATCGCCCGTGCTTTTGAGCCGTACCAGCGCGGCGTCGATGCCATCGCACGATGAACCCGACATGAGTCCAATCGCGAACCGCTGTTCCTTCTTCCGAATAGCCCTCAAACGCATTGTCGAATGCCTACTACCCCATAGCCTGTTACGTCTGCGGGATTATACCGTGTATCGACACATTTGCACCTAGTGCTTATATCCAACGTGGCCCGTGGGCTATACTCCCGCGCACTTCAACCGCCCAATCGAATCCCGATGCTTGAACCTTTAGACCCGAACGAAACACCGACAACGGATGGTCCCGAAAACGCTGGGGGCGACCTTTCGGACCTTGTCCTTCCCGTTGACGATGGATATTCGAGCGAAGCGAATCCCGTAGAACCCGTATTCGGACCGCAGCTCCCGGAGTCGTATTCGGCATTGCCACCACCACTACCGGATCCGCCCGCACCGCTACCGACCCCCGGTCCGGTCCTGGGTACGGAACGCATCGACAGTATGGATGTGCTGCGCGGCGTCGCCGTCATGGGCATCCTCGTCATGAACATTCAGTCATTCTCGATGCCCGACCCGGCGTACAACAATCCAACGACGTACGGCGATCTCTCCGGCGCTAACTATTCCGTGTGGTATTGGTCGCATGTCTTAGCTGAGTTCAAATTCATCACGATCTTCAGCATGCTCTTCGGCGCGGGCGTCTTGGTTATGCGCGACCGCCGCATCGCAAGCGGAAGGCGTGCTGCGGGGCTCCATTACCGGCGCATGATCTTTTTGCTCCTGTTTGGACTCGCCCACGGCTATCTGGTGTGGTTCGGTGACATCCTCTACGCCTATGCCATCTGCGGAATGGTCTTGTACCTATTCTTCTGGGCGCCTGCGTGGTTGCTCATCGTCCTCGGATTGATCGGCGTCGCATCGGCGCGCGTCATGACGGACCTCGTCGGCGTCTTTGAGGCGACGGTCTTGACCGAAGAAATGCGATACACACTCCTAGAACAGTGGAATCCCGAGCCCATGCGAATTTCCGACGAAATTGCGATCTACCAGGGAACCTACTGGGATCAGATGGACCATCGGCCTTTCGAAATGCTTCGAATTCACAGGGGCTTTTTCCCCTATATCGCATTTCGCGTAGGCGGAACCATAATGATGGGCATGGGCCTGTACCGGATGCAATTCTTCTCCGCCAAATTGCCAACTTGGGTATATGTCTCGATCACATTGTTAGGTGGCTCGGTGGGACTCTATGCGGTAACGGCTGGCGTTGAATTCAACGAGGCTCACCACTGGGCCTACCCCGATGCCTACTTCCGAGGTCGCCTGTACAATTACTGGGGCAGCGTTCCAGCCGCCATCGCATGGATTGCACTAATCATGGTCATCTGTAAAGCGTCTTTCTTGCATCTATTCACCCGCCCATTTGCCGCCGTGGGTCGCATGGCATTTACCAACTACCTCATGCACACCGCCATTTGCACAACACTGTTCTACGGCCACGGATTCGGCCTCTTCAGCGAACTCGAACGTGTCCAACAATTTGAAGTCGTCGTCGCCATTTGGGTATTCCAACTCATTGCCTCGCCCATATGGTTAAGCATGTGCCGATTCGGCCCGGCGGAATGGCTATGGCGATCGCTGTCCTACATGAAGTGGCAGCCAATGGTAAGAAGTGGCGAAGTAATGGAACCAAGGTCTACGAATGTTTGATCCGAGTTGTGACAATACTACGTCGTCATTCCCGCGCACGCGGGAATCCAGACTCCACGGCCCAAGCAATTGGATTCCCTCCTGCGCGGGATTGATTGCCCAAACCACGATCAAATTCCTCGCACTTTTCGCGATCGCTAGCATCACAGCGTCAGCCACCGAACTCAACTGGGATTCCCTGCCGCCAATGCCCGAGCCGATTTCCGGACACTTCGTCGGTGTCCATAACGGCGCGCTAATCGTTGCGGGCGGTTCGAACTTTCTGGTCTCCCCGTTTCAAGGCGGCGAAAAGCAATGGTACGACCGCGTATACGTATTGCCCCCGGGCGCTGACGAATGGGTGAGCGCGGGCGCGTTGCCGCATTCCGCAGCATACGGCGCGGCGATATCAACGCCGGAAGGGCTACTGTGCGCGGGTGGATCGGATGGCGTCCAACACTATGGTGACTCATATCTTCTGCGTTGGGTCGCCGGTGAACTCAAGGTTGAATCGTTTCCAGACCTACCGGCACCGACCGCCTATTGCGCAGGCGCGGCAATCGGATCGACCGTATATATATTCGGCGGACAGACCGCGCCGGACGACGTAGCACCGTTCAACAAAATGTGGTCGATGGACCTTTCGAAATCGAAGCGCGAATGGAGTGAAGTGCTCGACTATTTGCCGGGGCCGGGTCGTATCCTGCCCGTTGTCGTCGCGCAGTCAGGTTCCCTCTATGTGTTTAGCGGCGCGGCGTTGCATGCTGGCGAAGATGGCTCTCCGGTGCGCACTTATCTCGCCGATGGATTCTCGTTTACCCCCGGCGAAGGTTGGCGAAAAGTTGCCGAGCCGCTTAGACCGTTCGTTGCCGCGCCTGCGGTCGCGTATGGTGCCGCGCACATCGTCGTGATGAGTGGTGACGACGGCGGGCTCGCTCTGCGCAACCAAGAACTCGGCGACGATCACCCCGGTTTTGGAGCGGAGACGTTGCTCTATCACACGATTACCGACACGTGGGCTTCGTCCGGCGATGCTCCGTTTGCTTATGTGACCACCGGCGCGACAATACTCGACGGCCGCGTTGTGGTGCCGGGCGGCGAAGATCGTCCCGGCCATCGCTCGGACCAAGTGTTCGCGGGAACCTTCCTAACGACGCGATCCGTCCTGGGTCCGTTGGACTACGCGGCAATCGTCATCTATTCCCTCGTACTCATTGGCATGGGCCTGTACTTCTCTAGAAAAGAGGACAGCACCGAGGCGTTTTTTCTCGGCAGTCGCCGCGTACCATGGTGGGCTGTAGGCATCAGTATCTTCGGGACCTCGCTTAGTGCGATTACGTATCTCTCAATCCCAGCGACCGCGTTCTCCAGCAATTGGCAAAACCTGACCTACAACCTGACGATTCTCGGTATCGCGCCTATCGTAGTGACGTACTTCGTTCCATACTATTTACAAACGCGCATCACCACGGCTTACGAATATCTGCACAACCGGTTCGGCGTGTTGTTGCGCATCTACGGCAGCCTCGTATTCATGTTGTTCCAATTTGGCCGCGTCGCAATCGTGATGTGTTTGCCCGCTATCGCCCTCGCGACGACCACCGGCCTCGAGATCGAAGTCTGTATCCTTTTGATGGGCGTGCTCGCCATCATCTATACGGTACTCGGCGGCATCGAGGCCGTCATCTGGAGCGACGTACTGCAAGCCGCCGTATTAAGTATTGGCGCGCTCATCGCGGTTGCCATTCTTGCGCTCAATCTCGACGGCGGTATTACCGCAGCGATTACGAGCGGTGCCGAAGCCGAGAAACTGCACGCTTTCGATTGGACCTTTGAACTGATTCCGTCGGCGCTGTGGGTGTTG
>JAJDAB010000294.1 GCA_029262095.1 Candidatus Hydrogenedentota bacterium | reverse complement strand
CCGTAACCACGAGCGTTAACGGACACCTCGCGTCCGCGGAGAAAAGCGAAATCTCATGGTGGGGATTCGCCGGGGCTGGGTGGGCCGCGGTACTGGGCATGACCTTTTCGACCGCCATCCATACACCCGCAGCTTCCGTCTACTGTAACTATGCCGCGTCCGCCAAAAGCGAGGGCATCATCGTCCGCAGCTTTCTAATCGCAGGCCTGATCGCTGCAATCATGCCCCTCCTTGCAGGTCTCATCGGCATTGTGACCCTCGCCGAATACGGCTATGGCGCCGGGTTACGCGGCTACACGAACATAACCAACCTTGCAACCGAAATTAGTCCCATCGTAGGCGGAATCGCCCTAGCGGCAGTCCTCGCGGCCGTAATTTCCTCCGGCGGCCCGATACTTCTATCGAGCGCCACGATGTTCGTCCGCGATTGGCTCCGCTTCACAAACAAGTTCGCCCCCGAACGGCAACTCAAATACTACCGCGTCACCACCGTCATCTACGGATACGTTTCCGCAATACTCGCATGGCTCGTCGCGACTCGAACTGAAATTTCGATCCTGGACATGTTGCTATTCGGGTTTGCCATGGTGGTCCCCCCCGCTATCGCTGTCGGCTATATCCTTTACTGGCGACGCGCTACGGAACCCGCAGCATTCTGGGGCATGGTACTCGGTTACGCAGGTGGTCTAGTCTGGTTTGCCCTGATTCAATACGCTGATCGCGTACAGTTCGCCGTCACGGAAAGCGACGCGGCATGGAGGCATCTTTTCCACTACTGCTTCGTTTTCGACGGCAGAGGCATCGACCCGTCCTACGCCACGACCGTAATCCCGCTGATAGCGATCCCGATCATTTCTTTGCTCACGTCAGAAAGCAAGACCAATCAAGACCGCTTCTATGCCGTGACCTCGGGGCAACAAGATCCCCCCGAATCATGGATCGAAAGCTAACGATCCTCGTCTGAATCTCTATCTGGCGGGTACATGAAGTCTCGTGGGCCGACCTTATTTTGGCGTTCTCGGATTAGGTCCGTAAGACTCGGCGCGGCAGGCTCGTTTCCACACCCCGCAGACGCTTCATCATCGATTTCCTCCTCCGAAATCGGCGAATCAACACCGATTGATCGTTCGAAACGATCCTCCTCTTCCTTCTGTATTCGCGCCCACCCATCGCGAAGTGAGGAGAACATCCGAACAAGTCCGGCCAAGAGCCGTGGTCTTCCAACATTAGCGGGCATGGCTCAAACAGTATCAAACCCCTCCCACCTTGTGACATCAAAGCCCATTCTTTTTGCCCGAGCGCTCTCGTAGGCGTATTCTCATTTTGAACTGTTAGCGCTATCCGAAGGGGGGAAAAGACGCATGGAATGGTACTACTCCGAAGGCGAAGAACAACGCGGACCCGTTTCCGAGAGCGTCCTTATCGACCTCGTCGAGCAAGGCGTAATCCGGGCTGATACGTACGTCTGGAACGCCTCGATGCCGGACTGGCTGCCCTATGGCGAAGTCCAGGCGCAAAGCGACCCCATGCGGACCAATGATACCGTCATGACCGGGAGCAGAGAGCCAATCCTCGAAGAGAAGACCGAACCCTTAGCTGTCGCAAGCCTCGTGCTCGCCATAGTGGGGTGTGGCTGCGGATTCTTCGCGTCTATTCCCGCAATCGTTTGCGGCCATATCGCGCTCAACCGGATCAATGAAGCGGGTGGCCGCATAGCGGGACGGCCGCTTGCCTTGGCAGGCTTGGTCATTGGCTACGGCATGTTAGTAATCTCGATCCTAGGATTCATATTTACCTTTCTGGGAGCATTTTTCGCCTAATCCTGAGACCAATCAGGGGTTTTTCTTGACTGTAACCGATCGGCTGCGTCACAATACTTTGTTCTTGTAGAATAAAGACTTACAACGTTTTCGGCCCGACACCCCAACCAGGACATCACTTTCGTGCAGTATCGATATCACCACACCAGCACTATCTTCGCCGTGATCCTCGGACTAGTGGCCATGATTCCTATCGCAGAGGCCCAACGGGGTGGGCGCGGCGGTGATCGTCCTCCGGGAAAGGTAGTGCTATCGATTATCGAGAAAGGCGTTTTGGCGCCTCAGACCGAACCTACCGGCACGATTTTCTTTAAGGAACTCGCCCAACTCGCCACCGAAGTCAGCGCAAAGGTTACCTCGGTTGAATTTGAGGAAGGGCAGCATGTAAAAAAAGGCCAGGTGCTGGTCCGCCTCGACGCCTCAGTCTTGGAAAAAGACCTTGAGTCCGTGCGGGCTACGCACGAACGTCGGCGCACAGAACTTGAGGATGCCAAAGTACGGTTCGAGCGCGCGAAAGACCTACTGGAAGATGATGTCACGACGCCACAGGAGTACGACAACCTTCGATTCGCCATGCAGGGCATGAAGCATCAGGTCGCGGAATCGCAAGCCGATCTCGACCGGCTCAAGATCCTCGTCGAGAAACACACCATCCTCGCTCCATTCGACGCCGTTGTTTTGGAACGTTCGACGGAAGTGGGCGAATGGAAAACGACCGGCGCATCGGTCGCGGCTGTCGCCTTAGAAAATGTCTATGATGTCCTCGTGTATGTTCACGAACAGTATTTGCCTTTTCTCAATCCGGGGCAGTCAATCCCGGTTCAAATTGTAGATTCCGACGTTGTGTTAAACGGCAAGATTGTAGCCGTTATCCAACGTGGAGATTTTCAGACTCGAAAATTCCCACTGAAAATTCGCGTGGAGTACGACAAGCCCCTCTACGAAGGCATGGGCGTTAAAGTCAGTATTCCGCGCGAGGCCGCCGTCGAATGCCTAATCGTTCAACGCGATGCGGTTCTCTTGCAGAACGGTAGTACCTATGTGGTCACTGCGAACGATGGTGTGGCGAAACGCCTCGAAGTCGAAGTTCTGGGCTATGACGGCTTGGACGCGGGTATCGCCAGCGCAGATCTCGGCCCCGGCGACATGGTCGTTGTTAAAGGCCACGAACGCCTCAAGGACGGAGACGCAGTCGTCGTCGTTGAAGATGTGCTGAGTGTCGAACACTTGGCCGGCGGCGGATGACATCGCTTTCTAGCTCCGGCGAATGGACCGCTATACGCCGCCCCCGGACCCTATAGCCGCCATGGACATCATCAAATTCGCAATAGTAAAACCCGTATCCGTCATTGTGGGCGTCATTCTGCTCATCATGTTTGGACTGGTATCGTTTGCTAGCCTTCCGATTCAGCTCAGCCCGAACGTCGAGTCTCCCGTAGTTAGCGTGTTCACCGTATGGCCTGGGGCCACCCCCTACGAAATCGAACGCGACATCGTGGAGGAACAGGAACAAGTCCTCAAGGGCATTCCCGGTCTCCAAGAAATGGAGAGTTCCTCATCCAACAGTACGTCGTGGGTGAGCTTGCGATTTGAAGTCGGTACAGATATCGATGACGCGCTCCTACGCGTTTCCAACAAGTTGGACGAGGTCCCGCGCTACCCGGAAAATGTCGACAAACCCATCGTTAGCGCGTCGAACAACAACGGATCCCCGGTAGTCATCCTTCAAATCCGGCCGGTCGAAGGCAATCCCCGCCACATCGACAGCTACCTAACCTTTTTCGAAAATGACATTCGCCAACATTTAGAACGAATCGATGGGGTCGGCGAAGTCGATGCCTCCGGTGGATCTCGCGAAGAGATGCAGGTCATGATCAATCCGGACAAGCTGGCACTGTACGGACTGACCATTGGCCAAGTCATAGCGGCGTTACGCGGTGAAAACGTAAACGTTGCGGCTGGCAACCTTGATGTCGGTCGTCGAGCGTACCGAATTCGATCCGTCAATGAATTTCGGTCTGCTGATGACATTCTGAAAGTCCCAGTCATATCGGATGGGCAGCGAACGGTTTCAATCACAGACCTCGCCGACGTACGCCAGGGATTCCAACGGAAAAACACCCCGGTGCTGCAAAACGGCGAACCCGGCCTTAACATCTTTATTCGCGCGGAAGCCGGCACCAACGTCTTGCGCATGACTGAAGAAGTTGAATCGACCATGTACATGCTCAATGAGCGCTTCCTCCTGAAGGAAGGCCTTGAGATGAGCTGGCTATCCGACCAACGGGAGTACATCAATGGCGCCATGCGCCTTCTGACGCAGAACATTTTGATCGGCGGAACCATGGCCATCATCGTGCTGCTGCTATTCCTCCGCAGCTTTGCATCCACCCTGATCGTAGCGCTCGCGATCCCCATCAGTATCATCGGCTCGTTCATTGTCATGCGAGTGCTCGGCACAACACTCAACATCGTCAGTCTCGCTGGCATCGCGTTTGCCGTCGGCATGCTCGTAGACAACGCGATCGTCGTCCTTGAAAATATCGACCGCCACCGGCGAATGGGCAAGACGCCGTATGACGCCGCTTACGACGGGGCCCAAGAAGTCTGGGGTGCCGTGCTGGCTTCGTCGCTAACCACCATCGCAGTATTCCTCCCCGTCATTTTCCTGGAGCAAGAAGCGGGTAAGTTGTTCAGGGATATCGCAATCGCCGTAACCAGTTCCGTCACCCTCAGCTTGTTCGTCTCAATCCTAGTCATTCCCATGGTTGCTCGCCAACTATTCGAAAACCGCCTGATTCACCGCATCGAAAGCCGATCCAAAGGCGAAAGTCTCATATCGAGGATTGGCAACCGCCTCGGCGACGCGTTCATGGGGGTTATCGGTCTCGCATTGCGAAACACCGTCACGCGCCTGACCACAATCGCCGGTCTTACCGGCGGCGCCTTCTTCACGGGATACGCCTTATTCCCGAGTATGGAATACCTACCCTCCGGCAACAGCGAACTCATCTTCAACCGCATCATCACGCCGCCAGGCCTCTCCTACGAAGAACGCCTCGCCATTGGTAAATACGCCTACGACTTCCTAGAGCCGTACTACGAGCCCGGCTATAAAGGGACACCTGGAATTAAACGTATGTTTTACATCGGCCGGGATCGCGGTATTTTTATGGGAGTCATTTCCGCGGATAAAATGCGAACCCGCGAGCTATTGCCGGTCTGCCAAGAAATGATCGATTCAATTCCGGGCGCATTCGGCGTGAGCACCCAATCCGCCATTCTCCGAATTGGGCGCGGGGGTGGACGTGATATCGACGTCGACCTAATGGGCAGCGACTTCGAAGAAATGGCCTCGGTCGGCGAGCGAATGATGGACGTCATCCGCCAGGAGATTCCGGGCGTGCAAATTCGGCCACAGCCTTCACTTGATGTGCTATTCCCAGAGGTTCGGATCATTCCCGATGGTGAAGCGCTTCGCGCCGTCAATATGACGGCCCAGGAATTTAGCCTCGCGGTCGACGTTCTAATGGATGGACGTGATATTGGCGACTACAAACAAGAAGGCAAAAAGAAAATCGACCTCGTGGTGAAAGTCGCGGACACGCACTTCGATAGTCCCGAACACCTCTACCACGCGCAAGTCCCCACGCCAATGGGCACAATGCCTGTGGCATCGCTTTCTACGCTCTTTCAGACCACCGGACTCGAATCGATTCGTCACCGCGACAGCAGCCGAACCTTTTCACTTGAGGTTACGCCGCCGGAAGAAATAACAATCGAAGAGACAATGAACATCGTCAAAGAACGCGTCATTCCGCACATGGAAGCGCGCGGCATGTTGGATGGCATATTCGTAAAACTAAGCGGCACCGCGGATCGGCTGACCGAAACACGTGAAGCGCTGCAATGGAATTTCCTACTCGCAGCAGCGATCACTTATCTCTTGATGTCCGCGCTGTTTGGGAACTTCCTCTACCCCATCGTCATCATGTTGACGGTACCGCTCGCGGGCGCGGGCGGCTTCATCGGACTCCGGCTGGTGAACCTATTCGTCGCCCAACAGCACATGGATATCCTCACGATGCTCGGGTTCATCATCCTGGTCGGCGTCGTCGTCAACAACGCCATTCTCATCGTCCATCAATCGCTCAATAACATACGAATCAACAACATGGAACACCGCGAAGCCGTCATCGAAGCGACCCGGTCACGCCTACGCCCGATCTACATGACCGCCGCCACCAGCATCTTCGGCATGATGCCCCTCGTAGTCTGGCCCGGCCCCGGCGCCGAACTCTACAAAGGCCTCGGCAGCGTCGTCCTCGGCGGACTCGCCATGTCCACCATCTTCACCGTCTTCCTCATCCCCTCCATGCTCATGTTCTTCATTCGCATGGAAACCCGCCTGAAACGGAAGAAACCTCCCACCGATTCAGCAGACCTAGCGCCCGCGAAGTAGGGCAATTGGGTTCCGCTCTGCCGTGGATTCCTGTTCATGGCACCCAACGCTCACCAAACGTCATCCCGAGCTTGTCGAGGGATCTACCCGACACATTTGATGCATCCGTGAATCCGGAAAGATTCCTTACCACGATAGGAACAACATAGTTGCAGAATGATATTTTGGCGAAATCGAATTGCGCTGCTTAGCAAAGTTCTTAGAAACTCCACTCGATTCCCAGCAGTGCCCGGTCACGCTGGTCGTATTGCCCGAATAGCCCCTGACCCGATCCATAAAAAATGTCGACTCCAGCCCAGACTTTAGTGTCGGACCGCCATTCGTAGCTGAGTTTGGGCCTGATAAAACCGTCGCCGTGATTTAGGTTGTGGACCCACAACGTTTCAGCGATGAGGCTGTCGTTGAGGAAATCGCGTTGCACGTTTAACGATACGCTTGTTTCAACGCGGTCGCGCATTAGTCCGTCATCATCCTCGGTCAAGAAGTTTTGAAATAGTTGCAGACTGAGAAAGGTCTCACTGAACCCGAACCAGTCGAAGCCGAGTACATACGCGAATTCGTCGGTTTCCACTATGCCGTCGGCATCTAAGAGTTTTTCCGTGGAATAGAATTTGTTGAGTGAATAGCCCAGCTCACCGCGCAACGTTAAATCGCCGAACGCGTTGCTAAACGTGCCGCCGATCAAATGGGTGCGTTCATAACTGGGCTGTGCCACGATGCCGAATCCCATCTCCGTGAGGCCAAATCCTCGGCGCACGACCGGCGTGTCATCGTAGTGGTAGAGGTAATTGAGCGTAAGGTCCCAGCCCCCGACAAACGCCGACAGCCGCGCCCCAAGATCGGAATCAGCGATTGGATTGTTCGGGCGATCGAACTCACCGAACTTAAACGGGATAAACGGCGGCGCACTCGGCACATTCGATTCGAACGCATACGTGGCATCGAATTCGGGGATGTTGTGGTA